>CAYREF010000022.1:0-29919 GCA_964423265.1 uncultured Actinomycetota bacterium | reverse complement strand
TATTGTAGAGGTGAAAATGGTTGCCTTCGTTGAATAAGTATATATCGTCATCGGTTATTTTTGATATTGAATAATCTATATTGTATTTTTCTTGCATTTTTTTAAGTAATAAATCCAATTATTTGTTTTTAAGCTATCAAAGTTATTACATAAAATCAATTAAAGTTTTTTTAGATTTTACATTTATGGCAGTTGGGGTAATATGTAATTAAAGCAACCTAAATTAAGGGGGGGAGTAATATGAAAGTAGCTATGTGCTCAACTGAAGCGGTGCCATTTGCTAAAACCGGGGGTTTGGCTGATGTGGTAGGTGCACTTCCTTCTGCCCTGGGAAAAGTAGGGGTAGAATGTTTTGTAATTATGCCCTACTATAACTCCATTTTTGGTAAAGATTACAGGTTTAAGAAAGTAAGGGATAAATTAAATGTCTCCATGAATGAAAGCAATGAGGAATTTTTTGACCTTCTGTCTTTGAAGCATGAAGGAATTTCTTTTTATTTTATAAAAAAAGACGAGTTCTTTGACCGTAATTACTTATATGGGACTCCTAAGGGTGATTACAGGGATAATGGTAAAAGGTATAGCTTCTTCTCAAAAGCAATACTTGAAGTCCTAGAGGAGCTGGATTTAGGTGTGGATGTAATACACTTAAATGATTACCATTGCGGACTTGTTCCCATATATCTTAGGGAAATAAGTGAGAATGATTTGCCAGGGAAAGATTTTTTTAAAAATACGTCTACTGTTTTTACCATACACAACCTTGCTTACCAGGGAATATTCCAGAAGGAAATTTTAGAGTACAATGGACTGGGATATAAATACTTAAAAATTAATGGGATGGAATTTTACGGGAAAATAAATTTCATGAAAGGGGCCATATTGTTTTCAGATAAAATAACTACTGTTAGCCCCACTTATGCTAAAGAAATCCTCACCCCCCAATATGGTCATGACCTGGATGGGGTTTTAAAGTCCCGGCAAAGGGATTTAAGTGGCATAGTCAACGGGATTGATTACATGGCGTGGGACCCAAGCCAGGATACCAAAATTGTTAAAAATTATAATATAAATAGCCTTACCGGGAAAAAAGAATGCAAAGATTTTCTGATAGATAATTATTTTAATAAAAGATTCAGGGATAAACCCTTAATAGGCGCAGTAACCAGGTTGTCTGAGCAAAAGGGCATTGACTTAATTATAGATGCTATAGAAGAAATCTCAGGCAAAGATTTTCTGCTTATTATATTAGGCACCGGGGAGGATAAATATCATAAAGTGTTGAAGAAATTGCATAAGAAATATGAAGGAAGCCTATGTGCCCATATATTATATGATGACAAGCTGGCAAGAAGGATTTATTCAGGAAGTGACTTGTTTCTGATGCCCTCGAAATATGAGCCATGCGGATTAGGCCAGCTTATAAGTCTAAGGTACGGGACAGTTCCTGTGGTCAGGGATACCGGAGGCCTTTCTGACACTATCAAGGATATAAAGGCAGAAGAGGATATAGAAGAAGGGGGAACTGGATTTAAATTTAAAGAATATAAAAGTGCAAGCATGGTAGAGGCATTAGACCGCATACTTCCTTTTTATGAAAATGGAAGGCTTTGGAACAAAATTGTAAAAAACGGCATGGATAGTGATTTTTCATGGAAGAATTCAGCGGAATTGTATAAAAAGTTATATGAGGGTTAAACATGCCTGAAATTACGAAGGAAGACAAAACCGTATTAAGAAAATTAAATATACTCTACCAAATATCCAAATATGTATCTTCAACCTTGGATATAGATAAGGTATTAAAGATTATATTGACTGGGGTCACTTTTGGCAATGGATTTGGCTTCAATAGAGCCCACCTGTTTTTAGCAGACAGGAGTAATGAACATTTGGTTGGAAGAATGGCAGTAGGTCCGGACAGCAAGGAGGATTCTGTAAAAATATGGGAAGGGATAAAAGAGAAAGATTATTCTCTTGATGCATTCTTAAAATCCCAGGTAAAAGATAAAAGGATTCACTCGCAACTAGATAAAAAAATAAAGGATATTAAAATACCATTGTCTCCTGGCAAGCTTGCCTCCAGATCATATAGGGATAACAAAATTGAAAATGTAGATTTGGGATCAGCGAAGTACAAAAAAGAAGATATTGAAAAAGAGCTGATAGATTACATAGGGTATCCAAGGTTCTGCATAATACCCTTATCTTCCTTTAAAAGGCCGGCAGGGGTATTGATTGTAGACAATAAATATAACCAAAGGATGATAGATAAAGAAGATATAACCTTTCTGTATATGTTAAGCCAGCAGGCTACCCTTGCAATTGAGAATGCAAATGCTTACCAGGACTTAAAGCGTATTATAAAAAGGTTGGTACAGGTAAATGAAAAGATTAATTACTTGAAGGAATATAATGAAAATATTGTGGAAAATATTCCTATAGGAATCTGTGTGGTAAATGTAGAGAGTATTATTAGGGCTTGCAACTCCTATTTTTGCAAGATGGTAGGCAGGGGCAAGGAAGGCCTTTTGGACTCAAATGTAGCAAGACATGGAATAGAAATAAAGGGGGTTAATATAAAGAGGTACATAAAGAAAGCCCTAAATAAAGGCAAGAGCAGAATTTTTGAAAAAGGAAATTGTAGATTTGGCTCAGGAGAAGGAAAAATTTGTAATGTAAACTTGAGCATTTTAAAGAATGCAAAAAATGGAATTGATGGTGTAATAATAATCCTGGATGATATAACTGAAAAAACTAAGCTGGAAAAAAATTTGGAGGATTTAAAAAAGCTGGCCCAGTTAGGTGAACTTGCCGCCCAAGTTTCACATGAAATAAGAAACCCCCTGGTGGCCATAGGGGGATATGCCCGGCGGGCAAAAAAGAAATTATTGGCCGGGGAAGAAGTTAAAGTTAAAAGCTTTTCTATAATTGCAGAGGAAGCGCAAAGGCTAGAGAGCATTTTAGATAACACCCTCCACTTTAGCCGGAAAAGCAAGGTATCCTTTAAAAGGATAAACCTGGTAAATGTGCTGAAGGATGTCATGAGTATAATTGAAGCTTATGCAAAAAAAAATGAGGTAAAAGTTAATATGGTAAATAGGAGCGGACTTGGAGAGAAGGTTATTATTAAAGGTTCAGCCAGCCACCTAAAACAAGCTTTTATAAATCTTATAAAAAATTCAATAGAGGCTTCCTATAGGGGGGATGCTGTAAATGTATACTTGGAAAGAAAAGGAAATGATAAGATAATTATAAAAATTGAAAATAGAGGTTCAATAATTGAAAAGGAAGATATCGAAAAAATATTTTTGCCCTTTTACTCTAGAAAAAAAACGGGGACTGGTCTGGGCCTTGCTATAACTAAAGGCATTATTTCAGATCATAATGGAAAAATTGACGCAAAAAGTGAAAACGACATAACAGTATTTATAATTAAGCTTCCGCTGGAGGTGAGGGTAAGATGAGCAAAATACTGATAATCGAGGATGAAGACAATATAAGAAATTTATACAGGGATGAATTAATTGACGAGGGTTATGAAGTAATAACTGCAGAAGATGGGAAAGAGGGCTTTAACCAGTTTAAAAATAACCAGCCAGACCTTATTACTATTGACATAAAAATGAAGGGAATGGATGGAATAGAGCTGATGCATAAAATAAGGAAAATAGATAAAAATATTCCTATTATCTTATACACCGCATATGGAGAATACTCGCAGGATTTTGCTACCTGGGCTGCTGATGAGTACCTGGTTAAAAGTTCTGATTTAAAAGAGTTAAAAGACAAAATTAGAAAGATGGTTTCATAATTTACATTAATATTTAAAAGGGATATAATACCTGTTTTATGGAAAGGGGTGAACTAGATTTGCCTGAACTGAGAAAAGATTTAATAACTGGTGAATGGGTAATAATTGCCACTGAAAGGGCAAAAAGGCCTGATAAATTTAAAGGAACGCCTTCTGGTGCAAATATTAAAACCAGTACCGAAAGTTGTCCGTTCTGTTATGGCAATGAAAGCATGACACCCAAAGAAGTATTCACTATTTGTTCCAGCAGGCAACGCAAGCCCAATACTAAAGGATGGCAAGTAAGGGTTGTACCTAATAAATTTCCTGCCCTTCTTTCCAATTTGCCATTAGAATCTTCCAAGGTGGGAATTTATGATGTAATGAATGGATTTGGAGTGCATGAAGTAATTATTGTATCCCCAAAACATATACACAGTATTGCGGAGTTGAAGCTGGGGGAATTTGAATTAATGGTAAATTCATATGTAAACAGGATGCGATCATTGCGGAATGATGAAAGAATAAAATCCATCATTATAATGCATAACCAGGGAAAGGAGGCTGGGGCTTCCTTAGACCATATCCATTCCCAGCTTTTTGCACTTCCACTGATACCTCCTGTACTGGGCAAAGAACTTAGCGGAACACTGGGTTATTTTAACAGCAATAATAGTTGCGCGATGTGCGATATATTAAAATTTGAGTCCAGGGAAGACAAAAGGGTAGTTTTTGAAGATAAAAATTTTATGGTTATTGAGCCTTTTGCCTCCAGTTCGCCTTATGAGACCTGGATCGTACCTAAAAAACATAGTCCAAGCTTTGAAAGCTTGGAGGCAGAAGAAATTAGCTCATTTTCCTATTGTCTGGAAGTTGTTATGGACTTCTTCTATAGTGATCTTAATAATCCGCCATTTAATTATTATATACATACAAGCCCTACATTTATTGATACCAGCAAGTATTTCCACTGGCATCTTGAGTTATTCCCCAAATTAACCATAAAGGCAGGCTTTGAAATGGGGACGGGGGTTAATATAAACATAACCAGGCCTGAATTTACTGCAGAATTTATGAAGGAAAAACTAAAAAGGCTAAAGGTAAAAGTTTAACCATATTTATAGTGCAAAATTTAGTAGACAAAGTAAAAAAAACTATTAATCACTACTGTATGCTGGAGAAAAAGCATAAGGTATTGGTTTCAATTTCTGGGGGTCCCGATTCAGTTTTTTTGCTGCATTCCTTAACTGCGTTAAGCCAAGAACTTGGAGTTAATATTACTGCTTTCCATCTTAACCATATGACAAGGGGTGGGCAATCTAAAAAAGACGCACTTTTTGTAAAAGATTTATGTGAACAGAAAGGAATAACACTTATAAGCAGAAAGGAAGATGCTAAAAAGTGGAGCAAAAGGGAAGGCTATTCCTTTCAAGAAGGGGCCAGAATATTAAGGCTAAAGTACCTGAATGAAGCAGCCATGGAATACAATATAGATAAAATAGCTATAGGCCACAATGCCGATGATAATATAGAGACCTTGCTGATGAATCTTATACGGGGTACAGGGTTGAGGGGGCTGGCAGGAATTGACCCTGTGTCAGGAAAGATAATACGTCCCTTAATAGGGATTTTTAGAAAAGACATTCTAAATTTCTTAGATGCCAATGGTATTAGCTATAGGATAGATAGAACTAATCTGGAAACTAAATATTTTAGGAATAAAGTAAGGAACATATTGGTTCCGGTCATTGAAAGCAAATTAAGGAAAGGTTTTAAAAAGAACGTTAAAAGAACTATAGAAATAATAAGAGGAGAAAATGATTATTTAGATAAATGCGCAGAAGATTTATTGCATAAAAATTGTGAAGCTATAAGAGCTGGTAATAAAATTATCCTTGTAGAAATACCGGTAGAATTTATTGCCGAACTGCACTATGGGCTAAAAAATAGGATAATCTTAAAAGCTATAGAGAAAGTCAGGGGAAACCTAGTGGATATTAAATTGAAAAATATTGAAGATATACTAAATATTAGTAAAGAAGGTGGGGAGACAAAACAAGTTAGCGCATGTAAGGACATCGTTGCAGTTAAAGAAAAGAGCACCTTGTTTTTAGTAAATAATTTGTACAGAAAAGACTTGCCTGAGAAGTACCGGCTTCTTTTTGGGAAGATAAGTCAGCCTGAACAGGAATTAAAAATAAGGGATGATAAAAAAACCACTTATAAAGAGTTTAATCTAGATGTATATACTAAGTTAATAGATAATGGTTCCAACAATGAAGGGTTTAAGTCTGCAAAAGGCAATGAAGCATTTTTAGATTATGATAAAATAGATTTTCCTGTTAGAATAGTGTATTGGAAAAAGGGTGACAGATTTTTTCCTCTGGGAATGGAGGAAGAAAAGAAGTTACAGGATTTTTTTACCGACCTTAAAATTCCAAAGCATTCTAGAGGCCTGATACCGGTGTTCAAGGACAAAGAAAAAATAATTTGGATTGCAGGCCATAGGATAGACCAAAGGGTAAGGATAACTGAAAATACTTCCAAAATATTATATATAAAAGTTAATAAAAATGACTAAATATAAAGTGGTAAAGGACGCAAATAAACATTATATTTTAAACGACGGGGCTAAGATTAAAGTTCTTATATCTGAAGAAGAACTAATGGGGAAAATAAAAGAGCTTGGAAAACAGATTACCGAAGATTATAAGGGCAAAAACCCTATATTGGTAGCAGTGCTTAGGGGCTCATTTATATTTGTTGCAGATATTTGCAGGGAGTTAAAAATCCCGGTAACCTTTGATTTTATGGCAGTGTCTAGTTATGGGAATTCTAAGTTCAGCTCTGGAATCGTAAGGATAACCAAAGACCTGGAATTTAATATTGAAAATAAGAATGTATTAATAATTGAAGATATAATAGATTCAGGAAGGACTCTAAATTACCTGATTAAAAACCTGGAGGCAAGAAACCCTAAGTCAATTGAAGTTTGCGCCCTGTTGGATAAAAATGTTCCCAGGAAAAAGAAAAATAAAATAAAATATAAAGGGTTTGATATACCCAATAAATTTGTCGTAGGTTATGGTTTGGATTATGCTGAAAAATACAGAAATATACCATTTATAGGGTATATTGAAAATGAAGCATAATTATACTATTATCTTTTACAACAGCTTATAAGTTAAGTTGTATAAATCTTAGAAAGAGGAGATGTTAAGACTTGAAAAAAGATCCAAATAAAGGTTTTCAAAATAGAAGTTTTAGAAATATAGCATTGTTGATACTTCTTATAGTGGTAATGTTTTTGATTTTTAGAAATCCTCTGTTTTTTGCCCCTGAGGTTAAGGAATTTACCATGAATGAATTCGTGGATGAGGTAAAAGCAGGCAGTATAAATATTTCTACACCCGTGGTGGTTAAAGGGGAAGACAATACTATCGAAGGAGAGCTTGCAGATGGTACCCCCTTTAAGGTTTCCTTCTTAGAGAACTATGATATTTCACAGTTCTTGCTTGAAGAGGATATACCTTTTAGGGTTGATAACCAAAACCAGTCAATATGGGTACAAATATTAATTGGGGCATTACCCTTTATTATAATGTTTGGCCTTATTTTCTTCATGATGAACCAATTGCAGGGCGGAGGGTCAAAAGTCCTTCAATTTGGAAAAAGCAAAGCAAGAATAGCCAATAAAAATAAGAAGAAGAGAATAACATTTAAGGATGTAGCAGGTGTTGATGAAGCGGTAGAGGAGCTAAAGGAAGTAGAAGAGTTTTTGGAAAACCCAAACAAGTTTAAAGCAATTGGCGCAAAGATACCCAAAGGTGTACTGTTATATGGGCCTCCGGGTACAGGCAAGACACTGCTTGCCAGGGCTGTAGCAGGAGAAGCAGGCGTGCCTTTCTTTAGCATAAGTGGTTCGGAGTTTGTAGAAATGTTCGTTGGTGTTGGCGCTTCCAGGGTCAGGGACCTATTTGCACAGGCTAAGGCCAGCCAGCCTTCAATTATTTTCATGGATGAAATTGATGCAGTTGGAAGACATAGAGGTGCAGGCCTGGGAGGAGGTCATGATGAAAGGGAACAAACCCTTAACCAGTTGCTGGTTGAAATGGATGGTTTTGATATTGACAGCACAGTTATATTGATTGCTGCTACTAATAGGCCGGATATATTAGATCCTGCTTTGCTCAGACCGGGCAGGTTTGACCGGCAGATAGTAGTTGACAGGCCAGACCTAAAAGGTAGGGAGGGAATACTTAAAATACATTCAAGAGGCAAACCCCTGGATAAGGATATAAACCTCAAGACTATAGCAAAACAGACTCCCGGCTTTACCGGTGCTGACCTTGCCAACTTATTTAATGAAGCTTCTTTGCTTGCAGCAAGAAGGGACAAGAAAAAAATAACTATGCTTGAAATAGAGGAAGCAGTAGAAAGGGTTATTGCCGGTCCTGAAAAGAAGAATAGGGTAATTTCTGAAAAAGAAAAAAGGATTATAGCTTTTCACGAATCTGGACACGCTATGCTTTCTTATGTTCTGCCTAATACTGACCCTATCCATAAAATATCGATAATTTCCAGAGGCAAGGCTTTAGGCTATGTTATGGCCCTTCCTGAAGAAGACCGCTTCCTAAAATCTAAGCAGGAACTGGTTGACAATGTAACTCAGTTGCTTGGAGGCAGGGTAAGTGAGGAATTAAATTTTGACGATATTACTTCTGGGGCCCAAAACGATCTGGATAGGGCTACTAAGTTAGCAAGGAAAATGGTAACTGAATTTGGAATGAGTGAAAAATTAGGACCCTTAACCTTTAAGGGAGAAAACGAGGATGAAGTATTCTTAGGTAGGGATATAACTTCCAAACCTCATTATAGTGACCGGGTGGCCTCCCTTATTGATGAGGAAGTACATAACATAATACATAATAGCTATAACCAGGCTAAAAAGATACTTCTTGAAAACAAGGAAGCTTTACACAAGCTCGCTAGTGAATTAATTGAAAAAGAAACTTTACATAGGGAAGAAGTTTTAAATATTTTATCTGATGTAAAGTGCCACAAGGAAAAAAATAAGGAAGAAAGCAAACAAAAATAATGAAATGCAAGTCTTTGGGGGGAACTGGAATCAAGGTTTCCAGCCTTGGCTTTGGCGCGTTACAATTCTCAAGGCTTCCGCATCCGGAAGCCATTAATTTAGTTAGGGCTGCTTATGGTGCTGGAATTAACTTCTTTGATACCGCTCACCTATATCCGCATAGCGAAGATATATTAGGTAAAGCCATCAAAGGTATCAGGGGAAAATTAATTATTTCTTCAAAGTCAACAGCTTCAGATAAAAAAATATTTTTGGAGGAATTTGACCAAACACTTAAAAAATTAGATACAGATTATATTGATATTTTTATGTGCCATGACACTTCGGATTTTAACAAGTTTGACAGGTTGGTGCAAAATGGGGTAATAGAAACACTAATTAAGGAGAAACAAAAAGGCAAAGTAAAACATATTGGTTTTTCATGCCATACTCCTGAAGTTATTGAAAAATTTTATGAAATTAATGATTTTGAAGTAATTATGATTCCCATAAATTTTGTGTCCACGGAATTTACTTCAGATGAAGTATACGGAAAACTGATGGATAATAATATTGGAATTTTCGGAATGAAGCCTCTAGGTGGAGGCAGAATAGACGCAGTAGAATTAAGCTTGAAATATATTAAGCGGTACAAGCAGGTAATACCAGTAATAGGTATGGAGAAATTGGAAGAATTAGAACAAAATATCTCTTATATGGAAAGTACCCAGCCCTTGACCCCAAAAGACTGGGAGAATATAAGGGGAATTAAGAGCAAGCTTGGGGACAGGTTCTGCAGGGATTGTGGATACTGCCTCCCTTGCCCCCAGGGCATAGATATACCTAAGATTAATTTTATTAAAGTCTATTATGACCAATTTCCTTTTGGTGAGTTCAAGAATGCTGAAAGGTCTGAGGCGGTCAAAAAAGTTGATGATTGTATAGAGTGTGGTGAATGTGAAGAAAAATGCCCTTATAGTTTGAACATTATAGAAATGATTCGAGAAAACAGGGATTTTTACTTGGATAAAATCCGTCCGAGATAATATATTTTTACCATTTAATCCATAATCTTTTATAATATTTTATAAACTTCTTAAAATAAAATAAGGGAGAAAAGGTGGATAAAAAGGTTATTGAAGAAGGTGTAAGATTAATATTAAAGGGAATTGGGGAAGATCTCAATAGAGAGGGGCTCATAGGCACTCCTAAAAGGGTTGCAGATATGTATGAAGAAATATTCAATGGAATTGGAAAGGATCCATCAGAAGTATTGGGGCCAATGTTTGATGAGGGTCATGATGAGATAATAATGGTAAAGAATATTTCATTTTATTCGGTATGCGAGCATCACCTGGTCCCTTTTGTGGGTAAAGCCCATATTGCTTATGTGCCAAATGAGAATGGAAAAATTGTTGGCTTGAGTAAACTAACCAGGGCTTTTGATATAGCAGCTAAAAGACCCCAGGTACAGGAAAGGCTTACCAGCATAGTGGCAGATACAATTATGAAGACAATTGACCCCAAAGGCGTAATGGTTATAGTGGAGGCAGAGCATTTGTGCATGAGCATGAGAGGGGTTAAAAAACCCAATACCATAACAGTTACCTCTGCAGTAAGAGGCTTATTCAAGAGGAACCAGGCGTCCAGGGCAGAGGCAATGTCCCTCATAGAAAACAGCAAGTAAGATATTATGGGTTATAAAATAAGAAAGGTTAATATTGACAGCAGAGAGTCTGCTATTGAAGAATTTAAAAAGATAGGTGCGGAACTCCCTGGCATAAAGATCATGTCTAATAAGCTATTTATGCTATGCTTTAAGATAAAGGGAATTGACAGCAAGGCTGCAAATATACTAAAACAGGAGATGTTATCCAGGGGTGGGGATGTAATAACTTCAAGGGATGCAATTATAAATACAGGTGAAAAGACTGATGTCATAATAATGGGGAATCGCAAGTCAATAAATAGCCTAGTAGGAAAAATAAAGATGCAGCCTTTTGGCTTAAAAGAACTGTCTGGGATAATAAGTGAATATCTTAAAAAATTAGATAATAGGAATAAATTAATTATAGCAGACAAAGAGTATGATCTGACTGGCAGTTGTCTGGTTATGGGGATATTAAATGTTACTCCTGACTCTTTTTATGACGGAGGGCGATATTTCAAAAAAGGGGATGCTTTCAAAAAGGCAGGTAAGCTTATAGCAGATGGTGCTGATATTATTGATATTGGTGGAATGTCTACCAGGCCGGGGTCTAGACCGGTTAGCGTGGAAGAAGAAATAACCAGGACTGTACCGGCAACTAGACATGTATGCACGGAATACCCTGGCATCCCTGTATCTATTGATACTTACCGCTCAGAAGTTGCCCGGAGGGCACTAGATGCTGGTGCCAGTATAATAAATGATATTAGCGCTTTTGGCTTTGACCGGCAAATGATGAAGGTTGCAAAAGAATATCAGGCTTCTGTTGTGCTGATGCATATAAAAGGTACGCCAGAAGACATGCAAAAAAATCCACGCTATGAAGATGTTGTAGATGAAATTTATGATTTTTTGTACCAAAGGTCTGAGATTGCTAAACGTGGGGGCATCAATCCAGAAAAAATGATTATAGATCCTGGCATTGGTTTTGGAAAATCTTTAAAACATAATCTTACAATTCTTAAGAAGCTTTCAGATTTTAAATCAATGGGCTATCCCCTTCTAGTCGGGGCATCAAGGAAGTCCTTTATCGGGATGATATCAGATTTGGAGGCAGATGATAGGCTGGAGGGCAGCATGGCAGCAGCTGTTTATTCTTACTTAAATGGTGCCAGTATTTTGCGGGTACATGATGTTTTGGAAACAAAAAGGGCTATAGAAATAGCGGGGGAAATAAGAAATGTATAGGATATTCGTAAAAGACTTAGAAGTATTTGCCTATCATGGCGTCCATAAGTTTGAAAAAGAAAAAGGTCAGCCCTTTTTATTTAACATTTCTGTTTGGTTAAAAAATACAAATTTAGATGATGACATTAATAAAACAATAAGTTATTCAGATATCGTAAGGGTGGTAAAGGAAATCAATCAACAGAATAAATTTGATTTAATAGAAACTGTAGGGAAAGCTATCTCAGGGGAAATAATTAAGCTGTCAAGCTTGGTTTATAAAGTAAAGGTAAATATTCAGAAACCAAATGCACCCCTGGAGGCTAAATTCAGGTCTGTTGGTATAGAGGTAGTAGATAAAAACCACATGGATAAAAAAAGATGTTACCTGAGTCTGGGCTCTAATATTGGCGACAGGGAAAGTAATATTGGAAAAGCTATTGCTAAAATTTCCAGACATAAATTTGTTAGCATAGAAAAACTTTCTTCTATATACCGGACTGAACCCATGTATGAAAAAGAACAAGAATATTTTTTCAATATTATAGCCATGATAAATATTGGCAGCACTGACCCTTTTGAGTTTTTAGGCTTTTTGAAAAGAATTGAGTACTGTCAGGGTAGAAGAAAAGGGAAGCGGTATGGTCCAAGGGTAATAGATATTGATATAGTTTATTGGGAAGACTTTTTAATAGATTCAAGCTTTCTGACTATACCACATCCTAGATATAAAGAAAGGAATTTTGTGCTCCTACCTTTAAGTGAAGTAAATCCCGGTTTTATGATTGATGGGATGAAAATAGGGAAATATATAGAGAAAAAAAGTTATAGAGAGGGTGTGAAATTAATCAAGCCCATGGGGGTATCTATGGGAAATAATTGACACATGCTATTTTCAACTGAAGCACAACAAAAGATGCTAAATTCGGTTAAAGAATTTAGGAAACAGAGTTTAAACATTCTTGAAAGCCTGGGATTTGTTTTGGCACAAAACATAAAGGTAAAAAAAGATATTCCAACTTTTGATATTTCTCTTAAGAAAGGTTATGCAGTCAGGGCAATTGATATAAAAGGTGCAGACCCAAGTTATCCGGTAAAGCTTAGGATTATTAAGGGGATATCCCCGGAAGACCATACAGGCATTGCAATAGAGCCGGGCTTTTGCATCCCTATTTCGGCTTGTGATAAAATCCCTGGAAATTGTGACTGTGTGGTTACCCGCGACAATTCTGAGGTTGATAAAAATTACCTATTAGTCTACAAGGAATGCCAAAAAGGAGAAAATATAAAATTCAAGTCAGACGATATTAACAGGAGTGACGTATTATTGAAAAAAGGGAAAGTAATTTTTCCTGAAGACATTAGTATATTGGCTTTTCTTGGCATGGAAAAGATTGAAGTATTTACATCTCCGTATGTTGGCATTATTTCTGATGGAGTAAAGCCAAATGCTTATATGAATTCTGGACGCATGGGGGATGTTACTGGCTACCTATTATCAGCAAAATTAAATGAATTAAAAGTGTCCCATAGTAGATTTGGAATTGCCTCTGGGGATGGGCAGGAGCTTGAGAAAAAAATAACTGAGGCTTTAAAAGTATGCGGGGTCTTGCTGGTAACTGGAGGTTCATTTTTAACTGATTTACTGCAATCAATGGGAGCTGGTTTAATTTTTAAGAATGTCACCCAGAAACCATATAGCAATTTTGCTTTTTTAAATTTTAAAGGGAATAAAATATTTGTATTACCCCAAGAATTGGTTCCTGTCCTTATGTGTTTTGAAGTATATATAAGGCCTTTTTTAAAAAAAATTATGGGGCATGAAAAAATATTTAAAAAACCAGTAAAGGCAAAGGCTTTAAACACTATTAGCCATAAGAAAGGAGTAACTGAGTTCAAATTAGCGCTTCTGTTTAGGGAGGAAGGGAAATTATTTTTTGAAGCTATAGATGAAAAATACTATGGTCGTTTTACTTCTTTAATAAATGCTGATGGAATAGCAAGGTTTCCCGGTTCTATGGGGGATATTGAGAAAAATTCTGAGATTGAGCTATTTTTGTTAAAAGAGCATGGGTAAGTTTTTTAAGCTAAATCTATAGAATTTAATTTAAATATTTATTGTGGTGGATATAATTTTTATAGTCATTGGAAAGGAGTTCCAGTTTTAAATATTTTCTTTGGCTTCTTTATCGAGTGGGTTGCAGTAAGAGGGAATTTAATATTATATTCCAGGGAAAAGAGAATATTAAAAATAGCTTCCTTCTGGATTATATTCTAGTGGGTTTGCAATGGGTTTAATGCTCTTTATTTGTGTTCCAAGCATTAAAATGATTTTGGTCTGGAGTAAAATTTAGCTAATTTTTAGTATTCAAATGCTGTTATATGAGCCGGTATCAAGTTTTATGGGATGGCTTGTTTTGGTGGCAATAATATCTACATTTTTCAGCAGGTTTGCCCGTTATCTAGCTTTTATGTTAATTTTATGGTTAGGAGCTGATTTTAAAAACAAGGGTAGAGCAATGGCGGAAGATTAAATACAAGAAGAATTAGGTGTCAAATATTTTTAATATAAATAAAGAACAAATTAATTAGGGAGAAATTTATGCTACTAGCAATAGATATTGGAAATACCCAAACTGTAATTGGTTTATTTAAAGGGAGCAGGCTATATTCTTCCTGGCGCATGGTTACACCAAAATATGAAACCTCGGATGAAATAGCGGCATCTATATTTAATTTTATGAGAAATTGCGGTTATAGGACTTCAGAAGTTAAGAAGGTAGCTGTTTCCTGCGTGGTGCCTAGAATTCTAGGGGAAATACAGGTAATGAGTAATCGTTATTTTAAATGTAGGCCATTCATAGTGGATAGCAGTATGAAAATAGGGATGGATATAAAATATGATTATCCTAATGAAATAGGTGCTGATAGGATTGCAAATTCAGTAGCGGTAAAAGAAATTTATGGTTGCCCCGCTATTGTAGTAGATTTTGGGACAGCTACTACATTTGATATTGTTTCTTCTGGTGGCGACTATATTGGAGGGGTAATAGCGCCGGGAATTGAAATTTCATCCGAGGCCTTATTCAGCTATGCTGCAAAGCTTTCCAAAGTGGACCTTAATTGGACTAAGAAAATAATCGGAAAAAATACCTATGATGGAATACGCAGCGGTATAATGTATGGTTTTTTAGGTCAGGTTGATTTTTTAATTGAAAAGATTATAGAAGAAGAAAAAGATAGCAATAGCTTTAACCCTAAAATAATTGCCACGGGAGGCTTATCTTATTTAATGAAGGAAAAGAGTAAATGGATACAGGTAGATGATCCAGACCTTACTTTAAAGGGACTGCAGATTTTATATGGGAAAAATAACTAGTGGAAGTCATGATTTTAAATTTTGAAAAATTACTAGAGGAGCTCAAAAATCTGGCTATTTCTTATATTAATCCTGATTTGAATGGAGGTAAATCACTCCGATGGTTATCAAGACAGCTGGAAAAGGGAAAAGATAGTTTTAAGTTACCCGAATATAGTTTTAAAATAGGTAATTTAAAGATAAGCAATCCCTTGGTATCTGCACCACTGGCAGGAATAAGCGATAATACCTACAGGATTTTTGCAGCTTTTTTTGGATGCGGATTAACTTTTAGTGAGATGATTACAAGTTATGGCATCCATTATAATCACCGGAAAACTATTTCCATGGCTAGCATTACCGAGTGTGAGCGCCCTTGTGCAATTCAAATTTTTGGTTCCGAACCGGAAATAATGGCAGAAGCAGCAGAAAGGCTTGAAGGAATAGCGGACATAATTGATATAAATATGGGCTGTCCGGTACCTAAAATATTAAAGAGTAAAAGCGGCGGATACTTGCTTAGGGAGCCGGAAAAAGTTGGGAAAATTGTAAAAAAGATAAGGGAAAGGATAAGTATACCTTTAACCGTAAAAGTTAGACTTGGATGGAATAAAAGCAGTATTAATGTATTAGATATTGCCAAGATTGCCCAGGAAAATGGAGCGGATGCCATATCTATCCACGGGCGGACAGTAAAGCAAGGATTTTCAGGAAATGCTGATTATGCATATATTAAGCAAGTTAAAAATAATATAAAAATTCCAGTAATAACCAGTGGTGATATAAATAGCTGCAAAAAAGCAATTGAAGTATTGAATTACACTAATTGTGATGGTTTAATGGTTGGAAGAAAATCCAAGGGTTCCATGTGGATTTTTTTAAATATTTTATTAAACCTTCAAAATCCAAATAAAAAACTAGAAGGTATGGGCCCAAGTTTAGACTGGAGGAAGAAGTTTGCAATTCTGTATCTAAAGTTTTTAATTTATTTTAAAGGGGAAGAAAAGGCTGTAAAAGAATTCAGGAAATATTTAAGTTGGATCTTTAAGGGAATCCGGGGAATAAGTAAGGTCAGGAAAAAGATCTTTCAAATTAAAGAATTTAATGATGTAATTAATATACTAGACTTAATAAACGGGATGTAGCGCAGCTTGGTTAGCGCGCAGCGTTCGGGACGCTGAGGCCGGGGGTTCAAATCCCCCCATCCCGACCAATCTACATTAAGCTTATAGCTTATTAATTAGATATTGTTGTAAAAGGTTATTCTGAAAGCCACTAATAGGGCTGGTTTATTATGGTAATGTGCAAGAAATATAACAGGAAACCTTATAGGATAGCATTGCTGCATGGAGGTCCTGGAGCACCTGAAAGCATTACCCCTTTAGCTAAAGTGATTGCAAAAAAATTTAGTATTTTGGAGCCTATCCAGAGCGGTTATACTAGCAAGGCCCAGGTTAAGGAATTGCATGAACTTTTAACAGAGGATGCAGAACTGCCGGTTATTTTAATCGGATGGTCTTGGGGCGCTTGGCTCGCTTATATTTTTAGTTCATGTCATCCTGGGTTAGTCAGAAAGCTTATTCTTGTAAGCTGTCCTTCTTTTGAGGGAAAATATGCAGGACAGATGTCCCGGATCAGGCTGGCTAGAATGAGTAAAGATCAAAAAAAGAAGCTTAGGTGGCTGGGGCAAGCATTAAGAGATCCAGAAGGAGAAAACAAGGATAAAATATTTGCCAGGTATGGGGAGTTGTTTGATAGAGTAGATTCCTATGAAAGGCAAGCAGTAAAGGCTATACATAAGGGACAATTTAGAATTTTTAAGTCAATTTGGCAAAAAGCCTCTAATCTAAGGAGGAATGGTAGATTAATTGAATATGGTAAAAATATAAAAGCTCCTGTATCTATAATCCATGGGGATTACGATCCTAATCCTTACCAGGGGGTTGTTTATCCATTGTCCGAGGTTATAGGGGACCTAAAACTGTATATTCTTGAGAAATATGGACACACACCCTGGGAGGAAAGATATGCAAAAGATGCATTTTACAGGCTACTTTCAAGCATAATTAAAGATAACTGTTAATACCTTTTATGTTTACCTGAAAATTATTGTATAATACTATAGAATTATTATTTAAAAGAGGAGGAAAAACATGTTATCCAAAATACCTATAGACTTAGAAAAAATCCAGCAGGAAAATATAGATAAGGAAATACTAAGGGCTGCAGTGATAGCGGAACTGGATGCTGTCAATTTATATGAACAAATGGCGGAAATGACCAACAACAATGACTTGAAAAAAATCTTGCTAGATGTTGCCAAGGAAGAAAAAACCCATGTGGGAGAATTTCAAACACTATTGCTGGACCAGGATAAAGAACAAAAAGAAGAGCTTAAAGCAGGCAAGGAAGAGGTTGAAGAAGAATTAGCTGAATAAAAAAATAAAAATATTTGGAAGGAGCCCTTTATGAGCTTAATGGGCATTGATATAGGAACTACTGGTACTAAAGCAATTGCTTTCAATGAAGAAGGTCAGGCTTTAGGTAGTTCTTATTTGGAATATAATCTGATTTTTCCCAAGAATAACTGGGTAGAATTTGATGTTAATGATATGTGGGGTAAAGTTTTTAATGTAATACGGAAAGTAAATGCGGAACCGGCTGTTAAAAAAGATCCTGTGGGGGCGCTGGCTGTTTCAACTATTGGGGAAAGTTTTACTCCTATTGATAGGGAAGGCAATATATTATATAACACTATTTATTCCACAGATGCAAGAAGCTCCAAAGAGCTTGAGTACATACTTTCTGTTATATCAGGTAAAGAACTATATCACATAACAGGACTGCCACCTCAATATGTTACTGCTTTGAACAAAATTTACTGGGTTAAAAAGAATATGCCAGAAATTTATAAAAAAACTTATAAATTTTTATTTACCGCAGACCTGTTCCAACACAAGTTGGGAATTAAAAAAACCAAAATGAATTATTCCCTATGTTCTACTTCTTTATTTTTCGACATAAGGGAAAAACAATGGTCAGACTATATTTTAAATACCTTTGATATTGATAAGAATTTATTCTCGCAGCCTGCCCCGTCTGGAGAACTAGTGGATTATGTAAGGGAGGATATTGCAGAGGATTTAGGATTTAAAGGAAAGGTAGCTGTAGTAACTGGAGGTCATGACCAACAGTGTGCAGCTTTAGGCGTGGGTGCAATTGAAGGCGGAATTGCTGCAGATGGAATGGGTACTGTTGAATGTGTGACTCCAGTTATGGATGAAATAATATTGAAGGATAAATTGTTTGAAAATGATTATTCAACCAGAGCCCATGTTGTAGAAGGAAAATATGTAAGTTTTGTTTATAATTTTACTTCTGGCAGTGTCCTTAAATGGTACAGGGATGTATTGGGTGCTGAAGAAAAGAAGGAAGCTGAAAAGAAAGGTATGGATGTTTATGATTATTTTTTCTCCCAATTAGACTTTGAGCCTTCTGGAATGCTTACTCTTCCCTACTTTTCAGGTTCCGGGACTCCTTACCATGATCCAATTGCAAAAGGTTCAATAATCGGATTAAAATTATCTACTAAAAAAATTGATATATTTAAGGCTTTTGTGGAAGGGTTAATTTATGAAATTGCTTTTAATGTAGAATTAGCGGAAAAATGTGGTTTACGCATTAATGAGCTCCGGGCTGTTGGTGGTGGTTCTAAGTCTGATTACTGGCTTAAGCTTAAATCCTCTATACTTAATAAGCCTATTAAGCAAATGGGAATAAGTGAAGCCGGCTGCCTGGCCAGTATGATGCTAGCAGGCAAAGGAACCGGGAAGTTTAAGATCAGGGAAGCTGTAGCTGATTTTGTAAAGATTAATAAAGAATTTGAACCGGATAAGAAGTTAAGGGAAAAGTATATTGAGAACTTCACAAAGTATAAAAAAATCTATGGCCTAGTAAGTGAACTGTTTTAATTATGGAAATAAATTTATCATCAAATATAGAAGATTACCTGGAAGCAATATATGAGCTGGATTTTACAGAGGAGGTAGTAAGGGTAAAAGATATTGCTAGCAAATTAAGCATAAACCCTGCTAGCGTAACTGAGATATTATATAAATTGCAGGATTTGGATTTGGTTGAGCATAAAAAATATGGCAAGGTAAACTTAACCGACAAAGGAAGGATAATAGCCAAGAAGATATTTAAAAGACATAAGATATTAGTAGAATTCCTTTCTGACATATTAGGTGTAGATGAAGGCCAGGCTGAAGAGGATTCTTGCAAGATTGAACATTCACTGAGCGATGCCACAATGAAAAAATTGGTGGGGTTTATAAATTTTATACAGAACAATCCCCGCGGTAAGCCGTTATGGCTGGAACATTTTTCATATTTTTTAAAAAATAGGGAATATCCCCCTGAATGCCTAAAAAAACAAGAGGATAAATGAAGTTAATTTCATTGGAAAACAATGAAATTATTTCGGATAATGTAATTGTTGCAGACACCTTTATAAAGAGACTTTTTGGATTAACCATAAAGAATTTAAATGAAAACGAGTGTTTCTTAATACCTGGCTGCAATAGTATCCACACTATTGGGATGAGGTATAGCATAGATGTAGTCTTTTTGGATAGGGATTACAGGGTAATTAAAGTCATTAATTCATTAAAGCCTTTTAGGTTTATACCATTTGTAAGAAGGGCCAGGAATGTGTTGGAATTTTCTGCAGGTTTTTGCCATAAGGGAAAAATAGAAATAGAGGATAAACTGGAGCTGGCCTAGAATTTAATTGAAATTTGTGAAGATTTATGAAGATTTTTTCTTGCAAAAATAATCACAGGTTGTATAATTTAATATCCTCTTTTGCCTGGAAAGAGTAAAAACCAAAAATAAATTAAAGGCAATGGTGCCTTTATGTAAATGCAACGAAGCGTCTTTTTGAAACCATGGAGGTTTAATGGGGGTGCTTTATTTGGAAATATTTTTCAAAGGAGAAAAATTGAAGCACTCTAAAGAAAATGTCTGGCATATGACACAAAAAAGCTAGACAGGATAATGGATATGTTAGGGCTCAAATCTGGCATAAGGAAATATCTGCGTGAACCGAAAAGAATAATCGAAGTAACCATAAAGGTTCAAATGGATAATGGAGAAGTTGATGTTTTTAAAGGTTACAGAGTACAGCATAATTCTGACCGCGGTCCAATCAAAGGTGGTTTAAGATTTAGCGAAGAAGTTACCTTGGATGATATAAAAGCATTGTCAGCTCTGATGACTTTAAAAACAGCTGTAGTGGATGTACCTTTTAGGTGGCGTAAAGGTTAACCCAAAGAAACTGTCTGTAAGGAAATTAGAGTCACTTTCAAGGCAATTTATATTAGAACTTTCTCCAAATATTGGGATAAATAAAGATATTCCAGCTTCTGATGTCGGTACTAATGCCCAGATTATGGCATGGATGGCTGATGCTTATAGCATACAAAAAGGATATTATGAACCAGGGATATTGACTGGTAAACCAATTGAGCTGGGAGGCTCCGAAGGAAGAAATGAAGCAACATCTGCGGGGGTTGTTTTTATTATTCTTTCCGCTCTTAAAAAACTAGACATGGAAAAAGAGAATTTAGAAGTAATAATTCAGGGATATGGAAATGCAGGCTATAATTGTGCAAGGATCCTAAATTGCTTCGGTTTTAAAATTATTGCAGTTAGTGATTCCGGGGGTGCGATTTATAATAAAATGGGATTGGATCCTCAAAAAGTGTTAACCCATAAAAATAATACTGGCAGTGTAATAAATTATTCCCATGGGGAAAATATAGACCCTTCAGGGATGCTGGAGCTTAAGTACGACATTCTTATTCCTGCGGTCTTGGAAAATCAAATTGATAAAAATAATGCTTCCAAAATTAAAGCCAGAATAATCGCGGAAGCTGCAAATGCTCCTGTTACACCAGAAGCAGATAAGGTATTAGATGAAAAAGACATATTGATTATACCGGACATGTTATGTAATGCTGGTGGGGTAACCGTATCATATTTTGAATGGGTTGCAGTGCTGCCAATCATATTACTGGACTTATGATGAGGTAACATCAAAGCTGAAAAGAGTAATGGATAAGGCATTTGAAGAAGTCTTTCATATACACCAGGAAAAAAATGTTAGCATGAGAACTGCAGCAGGATTATTATCTATAGGCAGGGTAGCAGATGCGGTTAGCTTAAAAACCACAAGGTCTTTCTGCTATTAGAAGTTAACATATAATTGTAATAAGTACTGGTAATTTTATCCAAATTAAGTGGGGAGAAAATTTGTTCTCCTTTTATATAATTTTTTACCAGATTTATCCTTTTTACAGATCTTTATGAATTTGGATAATAGCCTGTCAAAAGGAAAAAAAGTTAATAATATTATTGAAGGTTTGTAAAAAAGCAGCAATTCTTCTGGAGAATGTAAATAAATATTTTAATTCCATTGTTAAAACTGTGGGTGAGAATATTAGCAAAATGTGGCTAGCCTGGGGAAAAGTCGTAAATCCATTTAAAAATCTTTAAAAACATATTTTTTATAATCAGGAAAACAGGGCCTTCTGTGGGATGGCCTTTTTTTATTTTGCTTAGTCTGTAAAATAACCCTGCCAAAATATTCAAAGGATAATTTTTATTAATTCCTGTAATATCGGTAATTTATAAAAAGTATTTAAGAATTTTTACCAGCTTTGCTTACTTAAAAAGATCTTCACTTTTTGGTTTTTCAATTATGAAATTAATTTTTTCAAAATTAGTCTCTATATAATGCAGATTATTCACTATGGTTTTTTGAGACCTCTTTTCCCAAATATGCTTCTAAATTCATCAGAATAATGCATCCGCTAAAATAATTTTAAAAATTCGAGGTAATTTGTTTTTTATCTATTTACTTATTTGTGCAAATGTATTATTATGTATATAAATTAAAACATAAAAATTTCATGAATAGGTTAAGCTTAGTTTTAAAACAGAAGATTTTTAATATTGTTTTTGCAGTAATTGCATTGCTTATGGGAATATTCATGTTTTTGTATATAAACAATTTAAAATCAAAAATTCCTCAGGACCTGGACTACAAAGAAGCGGTAATAGCGGATGCTGAAATTATAAAGGGGGAGGAAATAATCAGAGATAAGATAAAGATCCAACAACTTCCTGAAGTTATCTTCAGTGAAAAAATTATTAAAAATGCAAATGATGTACTTGGCAAAGAGGCCAGCAGGAATATTTCAAAAGGGGAAATAATTTATAAGGATTTTATAGAAGGGTTTGATAGCTCTCCTCGTTTTGACTCTTATATCCCAATAGGACATAGGGCAGTAAGCATTCCCATAAAATTTTATGGGAATACAGATTTTATTAAGTCAGGGGTTAATGTAGATATTATTTCTACTTATTTTGACCAGGGGTCGGATTGTTTATTGTCAGAGACAGTATTAAAGGATAAGGAAATAATTTTTGTTTCCCATGGTAATGAAAATGTAACTCAGGCAAACAGTGAGACCGAGATCTTGTTTAGTGGAAATAGCGAGATTGGGTTAGGGAATTCTGAAATTAATAATATGGTTGTCTTAACTTTTTATTTAAAACCTGAAGAATGTGAAAAAATATTTTTAGCCATGCAAAAGGGAGTTCTAAACATAACCATATGCCCTGATTTTTTTAAATGATAAAACACTGAAAGGAAATTTTATGCAAGCAAAAAAGGATAATGCAAAAAAAATATTTTTCTGCGGCGTTAAAGGGGGTTGTGGAAATACTTTTATTTCAAACTGCATTGCCACCTACTTTGCGGAGAAAATTGAAAAAAATATATTGCTCCTGGATTTAAGCATGTGCTCTTCTAATAGAATAATTTATAACTTAACAGAAAAAGAAATAAAAGACCTGGGAAATGTAGAAGGAGAGATTGATAAATTAGATTTAACGGCATTAAGAAATCTGGTTATAAATTTAGAGAATAACTTAAATTTAATATTGCCACCTATAAATATTGTTAACTCTCTCTTGTATAACAGAACGGCAATAAGCAAGCTTTTGTACATACTTGAAAATTATTTCGATATAATTTTTATAGACTTTCCGAGGCTACTAATAAAATTTTTATTTCCAGAGATAGTAAAAGAAATTGATAAATTTATTTTTATTTCAGAGCCCAACTATGTTTCAATTTTTAATTTGAGTAAAATATTGGATTTTTTAAATCATGATGGTTTAGATATTGAAGCGGATATTACAATAAACAAATTTAATTTAAGGCCATCAATCAGCCCTACCGGGTTGAATAATTATCTCAGTTATCCAATTAAAGCGTTTATTCCATATGACAAGGATATAGAGTTTTTATTCTTGAATAAAGGACCCTCCAGTATTTTTAAATATAATTTGAGGATTGTAAAAAGCATAGTGGAAATGTCAAATTCAATCTATGGGGACCTGAATTTTGGGAAATAGCCATATATACAAAAAATTTTTAAAAAAGATAAAGTTGGCTTCTTTGGAGAAAATACCTTCTGAAAAAAGGCTGAAGAAAATAAGGGAGCATGTTTTCAGTATTGCAGAAGAAGAAAAGCTTATCCTCTGTCAGCAGGAGATAGACCACATTTCTAAAAGCATATATGAAGACAGTTTTGAGTTTGGCCCCATAAGTTTATTGGTAAAAGATGAAAAGATAACTGAAATTATGATCAATGATTTTAATGAGGTATATGTTGAAAAAGAGGGGCGGATAAGGAAAACCGGAATTTGCTTCAGGAGTATAAAACATTTAAAGAACCTAATTGATAAAATCTTAAGCCCGCTAGGACTCCGGGTGGATGAAAGTTCTCCTATGGTTGATGCAAGATTAAGTAATGGATCCAGGATTAATGTGGTAATAAATCCAATATCTACTAAAGATATGGTGGTGACTATAAGGAAATTCAGGGAAACTTTAATGAAAATGGAAGATTTGATTGAGTTAGGAATGCTTGATAATAAAATTTATAAATTTTTAAGAAGATGCGTGGAGAAAAAATTAAATATTATGGTTACGGGTGGTACTTCTACCGGAAAGACAACCCTGCTTAATGTGCTTTCTAATTTTATAAAAGAAAATGAGAGAATTATAACCATAGAGGACACATTGGAGCTGAATCTTAGCTTACCTCATGTTATAAGGCTGGAGAGCCGTCCCCCAAATATAGAGGGAAAAGGTGAGATAAGCATAAGGAACCTGGTAAAGAATTCATTAAGGATGCGGCCTGACCGGATAATAATAGGGGAGATAAGGGGGCTTGAGGCCATTGATGTCCTTCAGGCTATGAATACTGGCCATAGCGGGTCTATGTCCACCTTGCATGCTAATTCTCCACAGGACCTAGTTTCCAGGCTGGAAACATTACTGCTGATGGCGGGATTAAACTTAAACCCGGATACTGCTAAAAGAATTCAGGCTTCTTCACTTGATTTGGTAATCCATTTGGAGAAGCTTGAAAATGGGCAAAAGGTTATTTCGAAAATTAGTGAAATTGTATCCGGAGATGGAAAAAATCTCCAGGTCAGGGACCTATATAAATTTTACCGGGGTAAATTCACCCATACAGGATATGAACCAAATTTTTTTAATAAACTGGATAGGTGATACATATTTTATTCTTATCTAAAAGTTGGGATAGCTTAATTGCAGGTATAGTTATATTGGTACTTGCATATTTTAGCCTCAGGAGAATTTATGTTCTTTTTACTTACAGGAGAATGAAGAAAGCAGGCAATGAGCAGGCTTTTGGAAAATTCCCAATTTATAAAATAATAAATTTTTATGAGAGACACAGAAAAGTCTTGTTTACATCCTTTATGCTAACGGGTTCTTTTTTGCTGTTCATAATATTTAAAAATGTTTTTTTAAGCATTTTCTTGAGTGCATGCCTCTATATTTTTGCTATTGAAATTTTAGAAAACGTTAAAAAAAGAAGGTCTGCCCTTCTGCATAGTCAACTGATACATTTTATAAACAATATGGTAATAATGCTGAGGGCAGGCAAGTCGGTAAGGCAAATATTTAAAAGGTCTGCTAAATGGGCAGAAAATCCCCTAAAGGATAGTTTAAGAGAGCTGGTCAATGAACTGGCCCTGAATATATCTTTCGATGAAGCAATTGACAATTTTGCCCGAAGGTGTGGAAGCAGTGAAAGTAGGCTGCTGGTTTGTGCCTTAAAGATAAATAATGAGATTGGGGGAAACCTAATATTTGTATTAAACAGCATTGCAGATACCCTGCGGGAAAGCCTGAAATCAAAATCAAAGTCTGAGACCATGATTCTCCAAAGCAAGTATTCTGCCACTATCATATCTTTTTTTCCGGTTATAGTTTTAATTATTCTTTTTATTTTTATGAATGATAAGATGAATGCTTTTCTTTCTAGTAAATTCGGGAACATACTGATTTTTGCTGGGGGAATGCTGGAAATGGCAGGAATATTGGTTATTAGAAAAGTAATAAGAATAGGGGGCTGATTTTGGATATTAAGTTAACACTATTTATATTTGCATATATTATTTTTTGCCTATGTATTTGGGAATTAATAAAAAAGAGGTCCGGTTTTAAAAAGATAGGAATTAAAAATATGGCAAAAAGCCATAAACTCTTAAACAAGATAAATACATTTATGGAGAAAATAGGATGCATGCTTCCGGAAAATAAGAGATTTGAAGCTATCCTTAAAGCTATCTCAAACAGCGGTTTGGTTATTAGTTCTGATGCCTTAAATGGATATAAGATATTTGCATCTTTGTCTTTCCTTTTGCTTGGATCTGCAATTGGAAAGAATTTAATGCTTTCCATAATGCTGGGAATTAGCGGGGCAACTGTGGGATTTTTCTTACCTAATTTTATGGTTAAAAATATTTTTAAAAATAGGCAGCAAAGGATAAACAATGAGCTTCAATATATTATTGACCTATTATATATTTCCACTTTATCAGGCCAAAATATTTATAATTCAATAAAAATATTAATAGAAAAATATAAAGGGGAAATATGTGAAGAATTTAAGCAATTCATTAATGATATCAACTTTGGCATAGGCAAAGAGTTTGCTTATGCAAATTTGGAAAAAAGACCTAATACAAAAGAATTTAAAGACATAGTTTTATTATTAAGAAATGCTGAAAGTTGTGGCTCTTCAGTATCTGAAATATTGAAACAAAAATCAAACTACTTAAAGTTTAGCATTTCTCAAAATATTGAAAAGAAATCAAGAAAAGTATCACTATTGATTTTATTTCCATTGGCTTTTTTAATATTGCCCTCATTTATTTTGCTTGTAGGGGGTCCGCTAATATTTTCAATTGGCGGAGATTTTTTAGTATGAAAGGAGGTGAGAAAAATTTTTAAGGTTAATTATTTAAAGGAGGTGAATAAAATAAGGAAGATAAAGTTTTTATGCCAGAAAGGACAGTCTACGCTTGAATATGCATTGGTGATGGTAATTGCTGGAATAATAAGTGCCATCCTAATATCAGTGGGCAAACCTATGCTGGTTGACGTTATTTCTAACGTGTTTACTAAAATATCAGAAATGGTTTAACAATTAGGAGAGACAGTTAAATGACCTGGAAGGGAGAGAAAATTCTTAACAATAATATAGGCCAATCTTCAATAGAATTCGTTATGGTGATACCTGTATTAATAATTGTCATCTTAACTGTCTCTCAATTCGGCATACTGGTTTATGTGCAAAATATATTAGAACAATCTTGCAGGGAAGGGGTTAGAGTTATTTCTACTACCAATTCAAATTCTATGGCTTACGAAGCAATTCAAAATTTATGTGGAAACTTGGATAGAAATAATATGGAAATAGAAATAAATCCTGGCAGCAGGGATTCCAGGAAAGTGGGGAGTATGGTAAGTATACACATAGTGTACAAGTATGGGGGTATCTCCGATATTATCAAGTTGATTATGGGTAAAGAATTAAGGCTTAAAAGCCAAAGTAGCATGAGAATGGAATGTAATTAATTATGGAAGATTCAATAAAAGGAAATATTACTTTACTCACCTTAGTGACAACCTTGGTCCTATTGCTGGTTTTTCTATCGCTTTTTGATTTGTGCAGGGTATTTATTGCAAGGGAAAAAACAAAAAACGCCGCTGATGCGGCTGCCTTGGCTGTCTCCCAAAACCTGATTTTTTTTGAAAAAGAAGATATTGAGAATATTGCCCTCAAGGTATTAGATCAACATAAGTGCAAACTGGTAGGTTATAGAATTAGTTATGATGAAGTTATTATTGTAGCTGGAAAAAGACTGGATTTTCTAATTGTAGATAAATTTACCCATAAATATGATGTAATAAAATCAATTTCAAAAACCAAAGTAATTTATCCCTGGGACAAGAAGTTAAATTATTGTGAATATTATCAATTTAAATATTAGGAGGATTTATGCAAAATTTTAATAATGTTTTTTTACTTGGAAATCTTACCAGAGATCCAGAATTAAGATACACAGAAGAAGGAAAGCCTTTTGTAGATATAGGGCTGGCTGTTAACAGGAAATGGATTAATGGTCAGGGAGAACAGAAAAGCAGCGTAGACTATATGAATATTACTGGATGGAATCAATTAGCTGAGAATTGCGCAAACAATCTTAAAAAAGGTGATAGGGTGATGGTTGCCGCGAGGGTTAAATATAAACAAAATGAAAAAGACGGCAAGAAATACAATATAATGTATTTAAATGCAGAAGTTGTTGCGGCCAGCTTGGAATTTAATGAAATTAGTTTTATTAACTGAACACATTTAGTTATAATTAATCTATTGTCATTTAAGTTTTAAATTTTTTTGTAACTGATGCAAGTAGGAATAATAGGTTTACCAAATGTAGGGAAATCAACTATATTTAATGTTCTAGCCAAAGCAAATGCAGAAGTGGCAAATTACCCATTTTGCACAATTGAGCCAAATACTGGGATAATAGAAGTACCAGATCCTTATTTGGACAAGCTATCTAGAATATACAACTCAAAAAAAGTAACTCCTGCAACTATTAAAATGTTGGATGTTGCCGGTTTAGTAAAGGATGCCAATAAAGGAGAGGGGTTGGGCAATAAATTTCTTTCCCATATAAGAAATGCAGATATTTTAGCTCATGTAGTTAGATGTTTTAAAGGTGAAAATATCTCTGTTTCTGGAAGCCAGAACCCTGTAGAAGATATAGAGATTATTAATACCGAGCTGATGCTGTCAGATATTGAAATTATAAGTAGAAGAGAAGAAAAACTAAAAAGCCTTCTAAAGTCTGGGGATAAGGAGGCAAAAGCTAAACTCAAATTTGCAACTTGCCTCTCCGGTAACCTGAATGCAGGAAATCTGCCAGATATAAAAAACATAAATAAGGTTGAAGAAGATTTTTTAAGGGAGTTAAACCTGTTAAGTACCAAGCCTGTATTGTACGTAGCAAATGTTGATGAATCCAGAATAAGTACTAAATTATACAATGATTTGGTTTCAGAGGTAGGAAAAGAAAATGTGGTAAAGATATATGCAGAATTAGAAAATGAATTATTGGATTTGCCCGAGGAAGAAAGGCCGGAATATGAAAAAGAATTAGGTATTGAGGAAGAGGGGCTTGATGTTTTTATTAGATCTTGCTATAAGTTATTAGATTTATTAACTTTTTATACGCTAAATGAAAATGAAGCTAGGGCCTGGTCTTTAGAAAAAGGTAAAAATGTAGTTGAAGCAGCTGGCCAAATTCATAGCGACATGGCCAGGGGCTTTATAAAAGCTGAAGTAATAAGGGCGGAAACCCTTTTAAAGGAAGGCTCTTTTCTAAAGGCAAGGGAAGATGGTAAATTGAGGGTAGAAGGTAAAAATTATATTGTTAAGGACAATGAGGTTATCCAGATAAGGTTTTCAGTATAGAGGGAAAATGGTTATTCGCAAGTCAGATTATGAAAACTATGATTACAGGGAATTTTGGAAAAATGAAAAAAGGAAATATGAAGATTCTTCAGAAAGAATTGCTTTAAGGAAATTATTATTCCCAATTAAAAATAAGGGTAAACTATTTGTTGATATAGGATGTGGATATGGAAGACTGTTTAACGAGTATAAGGATTTTGAGAAAATAATCCTAATTGATTATTCCCTAAAAAACCTAAAAAATGCCAAGAGGCATATAAGTAGGTACTTAGAATTTGATAGGGAAAAATTGCAAAATGTTCATTTCATAGTAGCTGATGCAACCAATCTCCCAATTAAGACAAATATAGCTGATGTGGTGCTTACGGTTAGAGTAGTCCATCACATTAGCAATGTTGAAAAATATTTTAATGAAATTTCTAGAATTATAAAAAGCAAAGGCACTTTTATCTTAGAGTTTGCCAATAAAAGAAATATAAAAAATATTTTAAGAACATTAGTTTGTAAGATGGATACCAGCGCTTTCAACCTGAAGCCTTCACAAGTGGGAGAGACCATACTTAATTATCATCCAAGATATATTTATAATTTTCTAAAGGAAAGGGAGTTTGATATTAAAAAGGTAATAAGTGTTTCCCATCTAAGGCTGCCAATAATAAAAAAAATTATTAGTTATAAGATATTGTTATTTTTTGAGAATATATTTCAGTACCTTTTTTCCTTTCTACCATTGGGGCCAAGCATCTTTTTAAAAGCAAAATATCAACATAATAACCGGAAACCCACAAGAGGGAATAAGATATCCGAAATTTTAATTTGTCCCAATTGCGGCAGCAGCCTTTCTATTGAAGAAAATATAATTATCTGTAGTGGATG
>CAYREF010000021.1:0-32138 GCA_964423265.1 uncultured Actinomycetota bacterium | reverse complement strand
CCAATTGCGGCAGCAGCCTTTCTATTGAAGAAAATATAATTATCTGTAGTGGATGCGGTAAAATTTTTCAGGAGGAAGAAGGCATATTTAACCTGAAAATTTAATAATAGTTCTGAGTATTGTAAAATTCAGTCCTGTTTGTTACAATTGTGCTACAAAGTAAAGTTTTTGACCAAAATGAATATTATGAATGAAAAAATTTATTCTAAGGGAATAATTTCTAGGTTATCCCAATATCTAAAATATATTGTACAGCTAAAAGAATTGGGTAAAAGAACGGTGACCTCAAAAGAAATAAGTGAAAATACGAAAGTTAACAGTGCCGAAGTTAGGAGGGACTTGATATATTTTGGTATTAAAGGCAAAAGGGGCGTGGGCTTTAGTATTGATGAGTTAATAAACTCTTTTAACAACATACTTGGTTATGACAAGGTAGTAAGACTTGTGCTTATCGGGGCTGGAAACTTAGGTAAAGCAATTCTTAATTACAGAATGTTGAATAGGTTTGGATTTAAGATAGAGAACGTGTTTGATAATGATTCAAGGGTAATTGGGAGGGAAATATCTGACCATAAAGTCTTAGATATATATCAAATTAAAAAAGTAATAAAAGAAAAAGGTATTGAAATAGCAATACTGGCTGTTCCCCCTCATTCAGCGCAAAGGGTTACTAATATGCTTACTGATGCTGGTATAAAGGTAATAATTAATTACACTTCTGTACCCATAAAAGTACCTCCTGAGGTAAATATCCAAACCACAGACCCCATTGAAAAATTATTACACACTTTGTATTATTTATCACATACGGGTTATGCAAAATAATTATTTAATTTCCTATGAATAAAATTAGAGGTTGCTTTATAAGTGTAGTTATTATTGTTTTTCTTTCAGCTGTTGTATTTTTATGTGTTTCTTTCCCCCAAAACCAGCAAAGTAGCGGAGGATCACTGTTCTCTCCATCCAGGGACTTGCTTTTCCTGGGGCTTGACGAGCGTGAGGGCAGCGGAGAGTTTAAGGGAAGGACAGACACCATATTAATTTTACATATTGGGGGCTGGGGCAAAAAGGACTCCCTTATATCCATACCCAGGGACACAAGAGTAGATCTTGAAAGCTATGGCTGGAATAAAATAAATGCTGCTTATGTTTATGGTGGGGCGGATATGATCGTAAACGAAATATATGAGCTAACTGCCATTAATATTGACAGGACGATGATAATTAATTTCGACGGTTTTAAGCGCATAATTGATATATTGGGAGGGGTAGAAATTGAAGTTACAGAACCTATGCATGACCCTTTGTCTGGAGCAGATTTTGAGCCTGGCACTTATAATATGGATGGGGATCAGGCTTTGTCTTTTGCCCGGTGCAGGGCTACCGCTAGGGCAGATATAGATAGGATTGGCAGGCAGCAATATATTATAAAAGAAATAATCAGGCAAAAGGCCAATATTGCGATAATCCCTAAGCTGCCTCAAATAATTAAAGTTTTAAACGAAGAAACAGTTTCAGATTTCTCCTTGTACGATTACTTTGCTATAAGCTTGATAATGCTATTTTCAAGTGAGGATTTAGACAGGGTCATTATACCCACGGAGCCTGCAAATATAGATGGGGTGAGTTACCTGATTGCCAATGAGCAAGAAGTAAAAGAGTTCCTGGAGCCTTATATTAAGTGATTAATTATTTTAGGTAAAATTTTAGCATTGTTTATGTTAATATAGTTAATAAATTTAATAACAAAAAGGTTAGGTGATAAAATTGGCAGGGCCACCAATTAGTATAGCTAATTTATCTTTTTTAAATGAGAATGATAATTTTTTAATTCAGGTATCTGAGAAATCAAAGAAATTAGATGGCTTCATAAAAAAAGAAATCCCTACTACCGAAAAGGCATGGATTCCAGATTTAAAAAGCTGGGAGATACATAAGAAGTGGCTTCAAAAAGTAAGTGATATTTGTAGAGAGGATTACGACCAGGTGTTTTTTGATTTCAATGAAGAACTGTATGATCTTCATGATGAAGAGAATTACCAAAAATTCAGGGAAAAGATAATAGAAGAGTTAATGTAGCATTTTTTTTGCAATAATTTATATTCATAGGCAGAGGTTATTTTATGATTCCAAGATATACATTAAAAGAGATGGGTGCGGTTTGGGAAGATTACAATAAATTTTCCAAATGGCTGGAAGTAGAAAAGGCAGTATGCAAAGTGCAGGCAGAGCTTGGTATTATTCCAGAAGGAGCGGCAAAAGAAATAATAGAGAAGGGGAAATTTGACCTGGAGAAAATATCTGAAATAGAATCCAAAACTCATCACGATGTTATAGCTTTCCTTACCAATGTTTCTTCATACATAGGCGAGCCCTCAAAATATTTGCATTACGGATTAACTTCTTCTGATGTGGGCGATACAGCTTTATGTTTGCAGATAATGGATGCAACCAGAATTATCGAAGAAAAAGTAAAAAAAATGGTTAGCCTATTAAAAAAGCAGGCGAAAGAGCACGCACATACTATAATGGTAGGTAGGACCCATGGAATTCACGCAGAACCCACTACTTTAGGCATGAAATTTTGCATGTATTGTTTTGAAATGTACCGGAACCTTAAAAGAATAGAAGACGTACGAGAGGTTATGAGAATTGGGAAAATCTCCGGTGCAGTTGGCACTTATGCCAATACTTCTCCCCAGGTGGAGAGTAAAGTTTGTAAAATACTAGGGTTAAAGCCTGCCCCCATATCAACCCAAATAATCCAAAGGGACAGGCATGCAGAACTGCTGTCTGTACTTGGAATCTGTGGGGCAACATTAGAGAAAATTGCATTAGAGGTTAGGAATCTGCAAAGAACCGATGTCCATGAAGTGGAAGAACCATTTGCACGGGGTCAGAAAGGTTCATCGGCAATGCCCCATAAAAAAAATCCCATTATTTGTGAGAGGATTTGTGGTCTGGCAAGAATTTTAAGGTCAAATATGATAGCAGGAGTTGAAAATATTGCCCTTTGGCATGAAAGGGATATATCGCATTCTTCTGCGGAGAGAATTATAATTCCTGATAGCTTTATACTTCTTGATTATTTACTGGAAAAAACCATGTTTGTAGTAGATGGGTTGAGAGTGTATGAATCTAATATGCAAGAGAATTTAATGAAATATGGGGGAATAATATTTTCTCAGCGGGTTCTATTGGCCTTAATTGAGAAAGGTATGAGCAGAGAAAAAGCTTATGGTTTAGTCCAGAAGACTGCCATGGATGCCTGGGAAAGCTCGGGAAGCTTTAAGGAAAACATACTTGCAGCAGAGGACATAGCATCTTTTATAAGTAAAGAAGAATTAGAAAAACTATTTGATGTTAATTATCATTTGAGGTATATTGATGAGGTTTTGGGTAGGCTGGATGGGATAAGAATTAAGCAGGATTAATCATATTAAGCCTAGATGCTATGTTGCTAGCTAAGTATTGTAATCTTGGCAATGTTGGTACTAGTATTTACATTGGAATGTGGATATTATCCTTTTCAATTAAAGGCCAGTTAAGCATTATAGTACATGCCGGGAATTAAAATTTAGATATAATTGAGCAAAAATGTAAAAAATACAATGTTGCTTTTAATCTTTTTGGACAGGCCGGGAGAAATAAACTAAATATTTACCATGAGGTTTGGGAATAAAAGGCTTAATCAGTCATATAATAGCAGTATGATAATCAGGTAGTTTGATATATATGTTTAATTTAAAAAAAATGAATGAAAAGTGTGGGGTTTTTGGTATATATGCGCCTGGGAAAAATGTAGCTGAGATAATATTTTATGGTCTTCAGGCTCTTCAGCATAGGGGCCAGGAGAGTGCAGGCATAGCTGTATCTGATGGGGATAATATACTGATATTTAAGGATCTTGGATTAGTGTCCCAGGTTTTTAATGAAAAAAACCTTGCACCACTGCAGGGCAATTTAGGAATTGGCCATACCCGTTATTCAACTAAAGGTATGAATATCTGGAAAAATTCTCAGCCCATCTACAGAATGTTTAAAAATGAAAGTTTTGCTATTGTCCATAACGGTAACCTTATAAATTCTGAAAAAATTAGAAGTGAATTGATTAAGAAGGGCTCTGTTTTCGAAACTACTACAGATACAGAAGTAATAGCGTCACTTATTGAAAGTTCTGACCGGGATAATATAGAGGATGCTATAAAAGATGCCACTTACAAGATTAAGGGCTCATACTCCATGATTTTTCTTACCAAGGATAAGGTAATAGGGGTAAGAGATCCCCATGGATTCAGGCCAATGGTGCTTGGCAAGACAGAAAATAGTTATATTATTGCTTCTGAAACTTGCGCTCTGGATATTATAGAAGCTTCACTGGTGAGGGAAATTGACCCTGGGGAAATTCTAATAATAGATGAAAATGGACTGAGGTCACAAATGCTTCTTCCTGTTGACAGGAAATCTATGTGTGTATTTGAACTTATATATTTCGCAAGGCCCGACAGCTATATTCATGGCAAAAACATGTTTGAAGTCAGGCATAAAATGGGCAGGGAGTTAGCAAAAGAATCGCCTGCTGATGCTGATATAGTTATTTCCGTTCCTGATTCAGGGACGCCTGCGGCTATTGGTTATTCTGTAGAATCAGGAATACCATTTGCTGAAGGTTTTATAAAGAATAGGTATATAGGTAGGACCTTCATTCAACCCAGTGAGGAAATCAGGGAAATTGGGGTAAGGCTAAAACTAAACCCCTTAAAAGATATTATTAAGGGTAAAAGGATAGTAGTTGTTGATGATTCCATTGTCAGGGGCAATACTTCCAGACAAATAGTGAAAGTCCTTTATAATGCAGGAGCAAAAGAGATACATATGCGGATAAGTTCTCCGCCCTTGCTGTATCCTTGCTATTATGGAATTGATATGGCCTCAAAACAAGAATTTATAGCCAATCATAAGACTATAGAGGATATAAGGGAGTATCTAAATGTTACTAGCTTAAAATATTTGACCATTGAGGGATTGGTTAATGCAATTGGCGAACCTAAAGATTCTTTTTGCTTTGCCTGCTTTAATGGTCATTATCCAGTAGATATACCCAAAAACTTCCATTATGATAAATTTTCTTTAGATAGGAATAAGAAAGTATCTTCAAATGCCCGGAGATAAAAAAAATAATTTTTCTTATAAAAAAGCAGGCGTAGACATAGACAAGGCCACGGAAACATTAAAGTCAGCAACTGAATCTATAACTTCTACTTTTAATAAAAATGTGTTAAATGACCTTAGCTCCTTCGGAGGGTTATTTAAGCTTGACCTAAATAAATTTTCCTGTCCTGTACTGGTATCTTCAACTGATGGGGTAGGCACTAAAATCCTGCTAGCCAAAGAGAGTGGAAAGTATGGTGGGCTGGGCCAGGATTTAGTGGCAATGTGTATAAATGATATAATTTGCTGTGGGGCAAAACCCCTGTTTTTCCTTGATTACATTGCCTGTGGAAAAATAAAGCAGGAAATTATAAAAGAGATAATAGCTTCAATTGCTGGTAGCTGCAAGATATGTAGAACTGCATTGATAGGCGGAGAAACTGCAGAAATGCCCGGGATGTATGGCCGGGATGATATCGATCTGGCGGGGTTTGTAGTGGGCATTGCCGATAAGGATAAATTAATAAATAAAGGTTTGGTAAGGGAAGGGGATGTTTTAATTGGAGTTCCTTCTTCAGGGATACACAGCAACGGCTTTTCTTTGGTAAGGGAAGTTATCAGAAAGCATAATTTAGATTTATCTAAAAAATTTAATAGTCTAAAAGAGAAAAAACTGATAGACGTATTAATGGTTCCCACAAAGCTTTATTATTCCTTCATAGAGCATTTAACAAGTTTTGGGAAATTAAAGATTCATGGTATTGCTCATATAACAGGAGGTGGGTTCTATGACAATATAGCAAGAATCCTGCCAGGTGAGTTAGACGCAGAAATTAAGGTAGGAAGCTGGGATATTCATCCGGTTTTTAATTTTTTAAAAGAAGAGGGCAATATCGGCATAAAAGAGATGTACCGGGTTTTCAATATGGGTATTGGCATGGTATTAATAATAAGCCCTGAAGACGTTGAACTGGTAGGAGAAGCGGCAGAAAATTTTGGAGAAAAAGTTTTTCAAATTGGGAAAATTATAAAAGGCAATGGTAAAGTAAGGATAAAATTTAATGGGTAGATTAAAAAGGATTGCAATTTTTGCTTCAGGTTATGGCTCTAACTTACAAGCTATTATTAATTATTTTAAGAATAGCAATAATGTGGAAATCGGGCTTGTATTTAGCAATAACCAGGGAGCTTATGCCTTGAAAAGAGCAGAAAATAGTAAGATAAAAAAATTTGTATTGGATTACCATAAATTTGGCAGCAGGGAAGAGTATGACCGTGAAATTGCAAAAACCCTTATAGCAGAAAGAATAGAACTAATTGTGCTAGCCGGGTATATGCTGCTATTATCTGACTGGTTTGTAGACAAGTTTAGAAACAAAATACTGAACATACATCCCTCTTTACTGCCATCTTTTAAGGGTACCAATGGCATAAAGGATGCATTTGATTACGGGGTTAAAATTACAGGGGTTACGGTACATTTTGTGGACAAGAAATTGGATCATGGCCCTATAATTTTACAGAAAGAAGTAAACATTTTAGGCCAGGACAGCCTGGAAACTTTGGAAGAGAAAATACATAAAGTGGAGCATGAGCTGTATCCTTTGGCTATACAATATTATTGTGAAGGCAAGCTGAAAATTAAGGGAAGAAAAGTAATAATAACTTAGAGACAGGAGACAAAAATATGGCAACTAAGGTTAAGAGGGCGCTGATAAGCGTATCTGATAAGAGAGGAATTGTAAATTTTGCCAGGGAGCTGGACCAAATGAATGTTGAGATAATTTCCACTGGCGGTACATACAAAAAGATAAAAGATTCTGGAATAAAAGTTAAAAAAGTAGAGGAAATAACCGGTTTTGCTGAAATGTTGGATGGACGGGTAAAAACCCTCCACCCTTTCATTCATGGTGGGTTGCTGGCAGATAGGCAAAATAGCAAGCACATGAGTGAAGTAAAGAAATTAGGCATTAGTTTAATAGATATGGTAGTGGTAAATCTTTACCCTTTTCAGGAAACTGTATCCAAGCCAGATGTTAAGTTAGAAGAAGCAGTTGAGAATATAGATATTGGCGGACCTACCATGATCAGGAGTGCAGCTAAAAACTACAAAAACGTGGCAGTAGTGGTAGATCCTGAGGATTACGGGACAATAATTGAAGAGATGAAAAAGAACGGCGGGGCAGTTGGTGAGCAGCTGCTATTTGATTTATGCGTAAAATCTTTCCAGCATACATATCAGTATGATGAAGTAATTTTTAACTACTTTAATAGCCTGAAAAGGGAAAAAGAAAGTAATTTTAGGGAAGATAAAGGCAGTTTTAAGCCCAAAATAAAATTAGATATAGGTAAAATACAAGACTTAAGGTATGGGGAAAATCCCCACCAGCAGGCTGCATACTATAAGTATGCAAATGCTGGAGAAGAAAGTTTTGTAAAGGCAGAACAGTTGCAAGGCAAAGCTCTCTCATATAATAATATTCTAGATAGCAATGCGGCATTTAATATCGTAAAAGAATTTAAAGATATTTGTGTATCGGTCATTAAGCATAATAATCCTTGTGGTGCTGCTACTGGAAATTCAGTAAGGAATGCTTACCAGAAAGCATATGAGTGTGATCCTGTATCGGCTTTTGGCAGTGTAGTGGCTACTAATATCAGGTGGAGTAAAAAAGCTTCAGAATACTTAAAAGATAAATACGTTGAAGTCCTGATTGCTCCTGATTTTGAGGATGGAGCCTTAGAAGTACTTTCCGAAAAAACAAACTTAAGGATCCTTAAGGTAAACTTTAACTTAGAAAAGCATTTAAAATCCCTTAATGGCCAGACCTTTAAAGGAGTGGATATCAAAAGCGTAGACGGGGGATTGCTTATACAGGATTTTGATGGGGGCATAGATAAAAAAGAGGATATGAAAGAAATAAGTGAGGCCAAGCCTTCCCAGTCTCAGTGGAAAGACCTTTTATTTGGTTGGCAAATAGCGAAAAGTGTAAAATCAAATGGAATAGTTTTGGTTAAAGGCGGAAAAACAGTGGGGATAGGAGCTGGGCAGATGAGCAGGGTGGATGCTGTAAAAATTGCAATTGATAAAGCCGGGGAAAAAGCAGAAGGTTCAGTGCTGGCTTCTGATGCTTTCTTTCCCTTTAAGGATGCAATAAAAATAGCTGCGGAAAATAAGGTATCTGCAATTATACAGCCCGGAGGATCGGTAAGGGATAAAGAAGTTATAGAAGCTTGTAACAAGCATGGTATATCTATGGTGTTTACGGGTAAAAGGCATTTTAAGCATTAATCATGTACATATCTGGAGTAGTCCTTGCGGGAGGTAAAGGAAGAAGGTTTAACGGAGACAAAATAAGCTTGAGCATTGGAAAGGTCCCCATGTACCTAAACCAGGTTTTTAAGCTAAGCTTGTTAACTGGGGATATAGTAATAAGTACCAGCCAGAAAAATGCAAAAAAAGTTAGCCAGCAGGTAAGTAGAATAAAAGAATATAAAAATTCCTACTTTCAAGATTTTAATCTACCTGAGTTAAGGGTAATTAAAGATGAGAATTTACTAAAGGTGAAAAGAGGCATAGGTCCAATAGGTGGAGTATATTCAGGGATTAAAGAATCTAAATACTTTTATTCCTTAATTATTGCTATGGATATGCCTCTTGTGTCATACAAGGTTTTAAGAATGCTTATTTGTAATATATCTTGTGGATATGATGCAGTAATTATTAGAAGAGTGAAGGGCTTGGAAGTTTTATGTGGAATTTACAGCAAGAATTGTCTGAAGGCAATAAAAAAAAATGTAGACTCTGGAATTTTTAAAATATCTGAAATTTTCAAAAATATAAATGTAAGGTATATAGATGGAGATCTTCTGGAAGGATTAAATTTTCTTAATATAAATACAGAGTTAGATTTTAAAAAATTCAGGGAATTATGGGACAATTTACCTTATGATGATTTTAGCTCTAAATGGAAGAATTTATTTTATAGATAATAAGCCCCCGGGTTGGAGGCTTATTCTCCTTAAAATACGTTAACTATAAAAGGGTCTCTGTCCAGGGTATTTTTTACCACATCATCTATATTATCTACAAATACTAATTTAAGGTCTTTTAAGATGCTATGTGGTACTTCATCTAAGTCTTTTTTGTTCTTTTCTGGTAATATAACTTTCTTTAGGCCAGCCCTTTTTGCTGCCAACAACTTTTCTTTTAGCCCGCCTATAGGCAGAACTCTACCCCTTAAAGTTATTTCACCAGTCATCCCTACATCCCTTTTAACAGGTATTCCTGTAAAGCTAGACACTAAAGATGAAGTTATTGCTATACCCGCAGAGGGACCGTCCTTTGGAATGGCTCCTGCTGGTACGTGAATATGTATATCTGACTTATTGAATATTTCTTCGTCTATTCCAAAATCTTTGGCCCTTGAACGTAGATAGCTTCTCGCTGCTTTGGCAGATTCCTGCATTACATCACCTAATTTTCCAGTAAGTATTAGTTCGCCTTTCCCATTGTAATGAGTAGACTCTATCAGTATTATGTCTCCACCTACAGGAGTGTAAGCTAATCCTGTGGCTACGCCAACTTTGTTTTCATCTTCTATTTCGCTTGGTTTTATTTTAGAAACTCCAAGGTAATTTCTTACTTCCTTAGCAGTAATGTTATTTGGGTATTCCTTACCTTCAACAATTTGCCTTGCTACTTTTTTGCAAATCTTTGCTATTTCTCTTTCCAGGTTTCTTACCCCAGCTTCCCTAGTGTATTCTTCTATAACTTTTAGTATTGCTTTTTTATCAAAGGAAATATGGTATTTCTCAATACCCTGCTCCTTTAATTGCTTTGGTATTAGAAATCTTTTAGCTATATATATTTTCTCTTCTGAACTATATCCTGGAATTTCAATAATTTCCATTCTATCCCTAAGGGCAGGATGGATTGTATCCAAAATGTTAGCGGTAGTGATAAACATCACATTTGAAAGGTCAAATGGAACCTCCAGATAATGATCCCTAAAAGAATTATTCTGTTCAGGATCCAATACTTCAAGCAATGCGGAAGAGGGGTCTCCCCTAAAATCTTTTCCGACTTTGTCAATCTCATCCAGCATAAATAACGGGTTGTTGGTGCCTGCTTGAATTAAGCCCTGAATTATCCGGCCAGGAAGTGATCCTACGTAGGTACGCCTGTGTCCTCTTATTTCTGCTTCATCCCTTATTCCCCCTAAGGACATCCTTATAAATTTCCTTCCCATAGCTTTAGCTATAGACTGTCCAAGTGATGTTTTTCCAACTCCCGGGGGACCAACAAAGCATAAAATATGGCCTTTAGTTTCTTTGCCTTTTAATTTCCTTACTGCTAAATAGTCTAAAATATGGTCCTTTACTTTTTCTAAGTCGTAATGGTCGTTGTCTAAAACCTCCTTAGCCTTATCTAAGGCTAGCTTATCTTTTGTTTTTTCAGACCAAGGGACATCCAGCATGGTATCAACATAAGTCCTCACATAAGAATACTCTGGAGACATATTGGGTATACTTTCCAATCTTTTTAATTCCTTTTGGACTTTCTCCTTTGCCTCTTTTGGCATCTTTTTTTTCTTAAGCTTTTCGGCATATTCTTTGGTTAATGCCATACTCTCATCAGATTCACCAAGTTCATTTTTTATGGCTTTAAGCTGTTGCCTTAGATAATATTCCCTTTGAGTCTTGCCAACTTCTTTCTGCACTTTGTCCCTAATTTGTGATTGAACTTCAAATTTTTTAAGTTCCTCGGATAAGAAATTTGTTAGCTTGCTAAACCTTTCTTTTAGGTTTATTTCTTCCAGAATTGTCTGCTTTTGTTTTGTGCTTGACAGAAGGTATGAGGCAAACAAGTCAACCTGTACCTCTGGTTTAGAAATATTGGTTGCTGCTACCACAAAAGCTGTTGGAAGAGGAATGCCTAGTTGTATAAATTTTTCAACTTGCATCCTTATAGTCGTGTTTAATTCTTCAAACTCTTCATCTTCTATATATTCTTCTTCTTCAATTTTTTCTGGAGATACCCTAAAGTAAGGCTTAGTTTGGGTAAAATATTTAATTCTTACCCTTGCTACCCCCTCTACTACGCATTTCATTTCACCTTTTGAGGCATCCACAACTTGTTTAATAGCGCAAACTGTTCCTATATCATACAAGTCATCTTTATCTACCTTTTCCTTATTTTCTTCTTTTTGTGCTACTACTACTATCATTTTATGCTCTTTGGAAGCATTCTTTACAGCCTCAATTGATTTCTTCCTACCAACCATCAGTGGGGTAGAAAGATAAGGAAATACTACACTGTTTTTCAAGCAAAGCAGTGGCAGTTCTTGAGGAATTTTCATTTTATCTTGTTTTTCCTTTGCCATAATTTATATCAACTCCTATTTTTTTTATTGCTATTATATTCTTATACAAAATAAGCTTATTGTAAAACTGGGAATTTTTACTAATTTACAATATTTACACATTAATTATAACAGAAATTGTCTCATTCTACCAAAAAAACTTTTCTTTAAAAAGAAAAATATTTTTCACTTTAAACGAAAACAAATAAATTATATTTATTTTGGAAATTAAAGTCAAATATTTGTATAATGGTAAAGTTTTTTATAATCTAGTTGAGGTGGTAACTTGTGAAAACTTATATAGAATGTATTCCATGCACTTTAAGCCAGTGCATTAATACGCTAGACGTTTCAGGGGTCAGCGAAGATTTAAAAGAGAAAACAATATCTAGGCTGTTGGAGAGATTAAAGGGCCTAGACTACAATCTGCCGCCAGCTTATAATTCAGATCTAGCCTATGAGACATGCAAGGAGATTACCAAAGTAGAAGATCCCTATTATAATTTGAAAAGAAAATATAATAGGCTTGCCTTGGAGATATATCCGGAATTGGTTAAGATAGTTAACTCATCAAGTGATCCATTATATGCTGCTGCCAAAGTATCCGTAGAGGGAAATGTTATTGACTTGGGTATAAATCTAAACAAGGGAAAGAAGATAGACTTTAAAAAAATAATTGCTGATATAAATAATATCCCCTTAGCCATAAACAATTATGATAAGTTTAAGGAGTCACTAGAAAAAGCTGAAAATATACTTTATATAAGCGATAATGCCGGAGAAATTGTATTTGATAAGGTATTTGTGCAGGAGTTGGCCAAACTCAACAAAAACATAGTATTTTCTGTAAAATCGGGACCCATTATAAATGATGCAACTATTGAGGATGCCAGAGAAGCAGGCATTGATAATTTTGCCAAGGTGGTAGGCATTGGCTGTGTTAAGTCTGGAATAAATTTTGGCTATATATCCAAAGAATTTTTAGAAATTTTTAGAAATGCAGACTTAATTATTAGCAAAGGGCAGGCAAATTTTGAAAGCTTAGACGAGATAGATAAAAATATATTTTTTATACTTAAAGCAAAATGCAACCGGGTTGCAGAAAGATTGGGAGTAAATTACTTGGACGTGGTGCTAGCCAAGAAGAAGGCAAAGTGGGGTAGAAAAAAAGTTTAATAGCCCAAGCCTTTAAGCTTGCTATCATCCAGGCCAAAAAAATGCCCAATTTCATGCAGTAAAACTTTTCTTATCCTTTCCCTAATTTGCGCCTCATTTGAACATATTGATTCTATTGCTTTTTGGTATATAGTAATTTTATCTGGATATATATTTCTTTTTCTTGCCCTTTTAGTAATGGGCAATCCCTGGTATAAGCCCAGTATTATCTTTTTGCCGTCTTTTTTTGACTTTTTTATATTTTCGTCATCAATTACTATACTTATATTCTCAAGCTTTTTTTGAAACTTAACCGGAAGTTCTTCGGCTGCTTCTATTGTTAATTTTCTAAATTCTTCTTTTCTCATATTAAATCAGTATCTATAGATAATTCATTAAAATATAAATGTTGGAATTTTAATTTTATAACATTTATCATTAACTTAACAACATTGAATTACCGGAGGAAAGTTTTTATGTCAATAATTAGACAGGACCTGTCTACCAAAGACTGGACAATATTTGCATTAGAAAGAGCAAAGAGGCCAAAGGACTTCAGTCAGAAGAAAAGAAGAAAAAGTAGTATCCGACACTCAGCGAATTGCCCGTTTTGTAAAGGCAATGAAGATAAAACCCCCAAGGAATTGTTTAGGGTAAGCAATGACGGCAGCTGGCTTATAAGGGTAGTTCCCAATAAATATCCCGCCTTGAGCTCTAGAGAAGAGCTAAATTATTCTGTAAGCAGGCATATTGATGGGCCTTATTTGAACATGGAGGGAATTGGAAGCCATGAAGTAATTATTGAATCACCAAGGCATAATGACAGTATTGCATTTATGGAAAAAAAACATCTGGAAAAAGTTTTGCTGGCTTACAAACAAAGGTATGTAGAGTTAAGCAAGAATGAGAATTACCAGTTAATTATTATTTTCAGAAACCATGGAGCAAGAGCTGGAACTTCACTGGAGCATCCCCACTCACAGCTAATTGCAACTCCGTTTGTTCCTGCTTATGTTAGAAATAAATTATATGAATCCCAAAGGTATTTTGATGATTTTGGAAACTGTGTTTATTGTGACATGATCAAGAATGAGATACAGTCAGAAAAAAGAATGGTTTATGAAAATGATAAATTTATTTCATTTTGCCCATATGCTTCTGTGGTCCCTTATCATACCCTTATTTTACCAAAAAAACACCAGTCATGTTTTGCTGAAATAGATGATAGCAGCCTGGAGGATTTAGCTGACATTTTAAAGAAAATACTGATGGGAATGGATAAATTACTTGGAGACCCTGACTACAATTATGTTATTGACAGTGCCCCGCCCGATAAGTCTGGGGCAAAGCATTACCATTGGCATCTGGAAATTCTTCCTAGGTTGACAACCAGGGCAGGGTTTGAAATAGGTTCCGGGATGTATATAAATACTATTTTACCAGAAGATTGTGCTTCTTCTTTGCGGAAAAGCTAAATTTTTTTTGTTCTATGGTAAAAAAAAATTATGTTATAATTTATCAAATAATTAAATTAGTAAAGGGTAAAAATTATGTTTAGGTCATCGATTAAGCTTTTTAAAGTTTTTGGGATTGAAATAAGGCTGGATTACAGCTGGTTTATTATATTTGGATTATTCGCTTATTATTTTGGCTTTCAGTATTTTCCCAGGGTTTTGCCTGGTCAAAATGCGGGTGTTTTGGCTATAGTTACCATAGTTACAGTATTTTTATTTTTCTTCTCTGTTTTATTTCATGAGATGAGCCATTCATTGGTGGCAAGGAATAAGGGAATGCCGGTAAAAAGGATATCCCTTTTTATATTTGGGGGGATGTCCCAGATAGAAAAGGAACCTCAGGACCCGGGTAGTGAATTTGTTATGGCTATCGCTGGGCCAGCAGCCAGCTTTGTTCTAGCTATTGTTTTTGGAATTATATGGTTTTTCAGCAGGGGCACTGCAGTGGTGGAAGAACCATTTAGATACCTGGCAATTATAAATGTAGCCCTGGGTGTATTTAATTTATTGCCTGGATTCCCACTGGATGGCGGCCGGGTTTTAAGGTCAATTGTCTGGAGGGTAACGGATAGCTTAAAAAGGGCAACATATATAGCCATGATATCTGGAAGGGTTATTGGCTTTTTAATGATTGGTGCCGGCATTATTTTTATATTCTTCGGCAACTTCATTGGTGGAGTTTGGTTTGCATTTATTGGATGGTTTTTGCAATCCTCAGCCCATGCAAGTTACAGGCAGACCTTGTTTGAGGTAGCTGCTAAAGGTATTAAAGTAAGAAAGGTAATGAACGAGGATTTGGTAACAGTAGATGAAGATGTGAGTTTGCAGGAAATGATAGATAACTATTTCATGAAATATAGGTATGGCAGGTTCCCTGTGGTTGAGAGCGGCAAAGACAAAAAACTTATAGGAATAATATCTTTGCATGAAGTCAAGAGTTTTTCCGAGGAAGAAAGAAAAAAGACAAAAGCAGAGGAAGTAGTTAATAGAGTTACGGATAATGAAAAAGTGAGTCCGGAAATGGAAATATCTGATGCGATTAAAAAAATGTCTCGAAACGATCTGGGACACTTAGTAGTCATGTCCGGAGATAAAATAAAGGGCATTATAACTAAAAGTGATGTAATCAGATTTATTAAATTCCAGACTGAGCTCCACTAGCCATGTATTTATAGAAGAATTAGATTATTGCTACCCTGAAATTGTTTACATAAGATTTTAGCAAGTTTGATATCTTCAATTTTAGCTTGCAGAAAAAATCAGTAGGCTTACTGGCTATATTAAAAGAAGAACCGGAAAAGTAATGAAGCGGGAAACCATAAGGCTTTGAGCATAGAAAATACATTGCCGATACCTTTAAATATTCATTTAGAGATAGCACTTAGCAAAATTATAGAAATCAAAAAATTGGCCCTATTGCAGGTACAAGCATGGCCTAACTATTACCAATGCCCTAGGCATCTTTTGTTTAGAGCACTGTTTGGGTAGCCAACCAGGAGTGGTTTCTCATTCTCTAAGGGGCTATAGTTTTACCAAAAAAATATTGGAATCTATATACTTATATTTCTAAGTTTGAAGTAGATATCTGGATACCACCATAGCTATTAATTATGGGTTTAGCACCTGTCAAACTGTGCTTGGTTATAAAAAACATGAGAGACAGGATCCAGGGAAACATTTATCGGATATGTTTATAGAAGTTGTGGTACCATATTTGAAATGTTAAAATATTATAAATTTAGCTGGAAAATGTTATAGGACACATATAGGATCCAATTTATGGAGAATTTTGCATGTGCATATAATTTGGTTAAGTAAAATGAGAAAGAGTTGAGTCTTAAAGATATATTGTACTTTTATTTTAAAGGACAGCTTCTTTTATAAAAAATCAGAGCTATTAGTGATGAAATAGCTTAAGCGTTCATTGAAGGGGAGGCTGGAGTGGCTGAAAGATTAAAACTCTATCTTAAAAAAATAAGAATATTACAAGAATTATTAAAAGTAAATAAACACTAAAGGTTAGTAAATTAACATGAAGGCAAAAAACTGGCGGTTTATTTTAGCCATAGCATTAGTAGCATTATCTGCAATTCTCTATACTATACATTTTTTTATATTCAGGGATGCCCATCATATTTTTATATACCTTTTAGGGGACATTGCATTCACTCCTGTAGAAGTATTGATAGTTACATTAATTATACACAGGCTGTTAAGTGACAGGGAAAAAAGGGCAATGCTAAAAAAATTAAATATGGTTATAGGGGCTTTCTTCAGTGAAGTGGGTTTAAAACTGGTCTATATTTCAGCTGAATTTGATGTAAAGTCTGATTTTCTTAAACAAGAATTGTCCAGTATTAAAAATTGGAATGATGAAGATTTTATTAAAGCGTCCAAGAGAATAGAAGAATATGACTATAAAATTGAAAGCAACAAAGGAAATTTAAAAGAATTGAAATTGTTTTTAACTAAAAGGCGGGATTTTTTACTCCGGCTTCTTGAAAACCCAAACTTGTTGGAACATGAAAAATTTACTGAACTCTTGTGGGCTGTATTTCATTTGACAGAGGAACTAGAATACAGGGAAGACCTGGAAAACCTTCCGGAAAGCGATTACGACCATATTTCTGGTGATATTTCCAGAGTTTACATACTGTTGGTAGCGGGATGGCTTGACTATATTAAACACCTTAAAGAAAGGTATCCATATCTTTTCTCATTGGCAGCTAGGATCAACCCCTTTGATAAACAGGCTTCGCCAATAGTTAGTTAAAATATGAGTGTCATTAAATTAATCAATAATAGAAACTTCATATTTATATTGGCTTTAGCCCTAGGCTTGTTGCTGGGGGATAAAGTCTCATGGCTTGAATATTTTACCATGCCTGCTCTGGCTATAGTAATGACAGTTTCTATGACTCAGCTACCGCTAAAAGACATGAAGTGGAGAAAGGGTTTGCTAAAACCTGTTGCATGGACTCTCTTTTTAAATTATGCAGTTTTTGGCACTGTCATATTACTATTAGCATGGCTTCTAATAGAAGATAAGCAATTATGGTATGGATTTGTGGTAATAGCAGCAGCGCCTCCCGGTGTGGCTATAGCCCCTTTTGTTGGAGTGCTGTCAGGAAATATCAGGTATTCTTTGATAGGGGTTATAGGAGCTTATTTTGCTTCCCTGGTAATAATACCCCTATTAGGATTAATTTTTATTGGGGGGAATTTTATACAGCCAGTTAGGCTTATCATTATTTTAACTGAGTTGATAATTGGCCCTTTTATTATTTCACAAATACTTATCAAATTTAAGCTGGATAGATTTATAAAGAGATGGCGGGGATTGTTTGTCAATTGGGGGCTATTTATTATTATATTCGCAGTTATTGCTTTAAACCGGGAAGTATTATTTAAAAACCCAACAGTTGTAGGCATAGTTTCAGCTATTGCATTTATTACTGTCTTTGGCTTGGGGTTTGTGATTGAAGCTTTACTGAAAAAAAGCCATACTCCTGCAAAAGAAAGGGGCCACTTTATTCTATTTGCTACCATAAAAAATGGCGGTTTTGCGGCAGCAACTGCACTGTCTTTATTTGGAAGCAAAGCTTCATTACCAGGAGCGGTTGTTTCTGTCTTTTTAATTTTGTTTTTAATTATCCTTAGCTTCAGGGCCCGGGCTATTTCCTCTTAGTATAATATATATATTATAACTTATATAACAACAATTATATCAAATTAATTCTTGACTTATGTAGTTTTATATATTACTATTTATATCACATTAAGTATTAATAGTTTATTTGAAAATTAATTAATATTTTTAGCTTTAGTAATAGAGGCGATGACTTACATTTCGTGTATGGGCACCTGAAATGTAATGAGCCAGTGGTGCAACCGGCTATTACTTTTTTCATGCTCTCGAAAAAGTAAGCCATTTAGCCTCTAGCTAAGTGGCTTTTTATTTGGGGGCATAAAATGAAGATATTTAAAAACAAAATATTTCTTTCTATATTTTTTGCAGTGATATTATCAATATTTGGAGTTACATTTCTATCCATAAGCGGTTTTACAAATAAAATAGAGAATAATTTAATTTCAGAGAACACAAGTATTATAAAATATGAAAATGCAGAGCTTGAAATTGCATATTTAAATTACGGTACAGAGCCGGGGAGAATAAGGCCATCAGACCTATTTGAAGATATTTCCAATAATCTGGACAGCTATTCAGCAAAAGGAAATACTAATGTAAAAGGAAATAGTGAAGGTGGGGCTATCCTCCAAAGTAGCATAGAAGCAGGAGATGCAAATTTAAATAATTATGAGCAGCAAATTTTAGAATGGATTAACAGTATCAGGACTGAAAATGGGTTGGATGCTTTAGTGCCTTCCCAAATTTTAACTGACATTGCCAGGTCCAGAAGTTCGGACATGTTAAGCAGGAATTACTTTTCCCATTATAATCCAGATGGTCAAAATATTTTTGATATATTAAAAGCTAACAGCATAAATTATGCAAACGCAGGGGAAAACTTGGCTCATTCCAAACCTGCAGCAGCAGGAACTGCTGAAGCTTTTGTAAATGCATGGATGAATAGCCCTACTCATAAAGCCAATATCCTGAGAAGAGTCTATAAAAAGATTGGCGTTGGGGTTATTGAAAATGATGGCAGGAAAGTGTTGACTACAGTATTTATTAATTAATATAAATTTTATTTTTTTTATTGTTGAGAAGGGAGGATCAAAAATGGACGCCACTAAAATGGTTTATGAAATTGATATATTAGATTATGAGGAAATGGATATAAATGACAGTAAGAAATGGCTTATAGAAACAAGGTTCAGCCCAAAAGAACTGGATAATATTGCCGGGGATATAATTAATGAAAAGGGCAGGTTTGTAAAAGTTTCGGCTGGTGATTTGGCATCTGAGATGGAAAAACAAAATTATATAAAAATAATTGAAGATCTCACCGGCATTATTCAGCATACTTCAGAGTACGAGTTATAAGGCTAAATGCTCCTATTTTAGTAATTTAAGAAGACTTTTAATAAGAAAATAATTCCAAAAAAATGGGAGCATTAGTTAAAAACTTAATTATTATATTTTTTGGCAGCCATGCCCAGCCCTCTTCGAATATATATATGCCGATTTTAATTTAGAAACCTTTTAGCTGCCATGAAAACTAAATTATTTCCTTGTATAATGCCTATTATCATCAAATATTGGATTTTTTTCTTTCTACTTAATTTATATTATATTTCAATCGGGACTGAAGTAGTACTTTACCTGCCTAGAAAGTATATTTTACTCAAAAAAAGTTATGAAGATATTTAAAAATATTTGTTTTTTCTATATTATACTTGTAATAATAAAAATAAGGAAAAATGGAAAGCATATATTTAATTTATAACTACATTGGCTATTGCCTAGCAAAACAGGGTAAGGAGAAGCTGTCAGAAGAATATTTTAGAAAAGTCATTAACTCAAACCAAAATAATCCCATATACTACTACAATTTGGCTATAGCCTTGATAAGGCAAGAAGAATACGAGGGAGCTAAAAGTCTTCTCCTTAAAGCATTGGATATTCGGGAAGATTTCCAGAAGGCTAAATATAATCTGGGAATTGTATATAGTAGGCTGGGAATGTTTAAGCAGGCCGAGGAACTTTTTAAATCATCTATAGAAGTATTTAATGATTTTATTCTTGAAGATGTTGACTATAATGAAGAAAAGGGATATAAGGCGCTTAAGGATATTGTGGATGACTACTATAGTTATTGGGCAGATTTTATAAACGAAATAAGGCTAACCAAGCAATTTGCTGCTTATGAAAAGTCACTGAAGAAAGTAGCTGCTGAATCCAAAAAAGATATAAGAAGGGAATGGATAAATTTTGGCATTGAAATTTTTAACCAGAAGAAATACGAAAAAGCTGAAAAATTGTTTTCAAAGACTATAGAGATAGATAAAAAGTTCTTAGAGTTGATAAAAAATTATGCTTTTACCAATTTTGAGGATAATAATTTTAAGGAAGCAGAAATAGCTTTTAAAAAATGTTCCGAGCTACTAGTGGATATAAAAGAAGCTATGTTGAGTAATGGCTTGGCTACTGCTAAGCGGGAAGACTACAGCAGGGCGGCAAACATATTTACTGAAGTATTAATCATAGATGGCCAGGAAAAGCAGGTGTGGGACAATCTGGGTCTCCTTTTGCTAAAACAGGGTAAAATAGAGGAAGCAAAAAATGCTTACAGGGCTTCCTTAAAAATAGATGATAAAGATAAGGACATTCTTTATAAATATTCCCAAATTTTATTTAAGCAAAAGAATTACAAGGAAGCAACCCATTATTTAAATCAGATAACCGGAAAGGATGAAAGAAATCTAAAAGCCTTAATTATGCTGGGGAAAATATACTTTAATCTGGGCAATTATTCAAAAGCAGAAAAATATTTCAAAAGGGTTCTGGAAATAAATGAAAGTGAAATAGACTCAAGGCTGATGCTGGCAGAAAGTTTATTTATGCAGGAGAAGTACGAAGAAGTAATAAAATTGGTTGAGGACTTGCCAAAAAGCAAAAAAAAGGGAAATTTTTTACTTTTTGAAGGTAAAAGCTATTTAAAAATTGACCGCTTTGAGAAAGCTGAAAATATCTTTACCACCCTCCTGGAGGACGGGGAAGATAATCCAGAAATCCTAACCGAGCTGGGCATTAGCTTGTTTAAGCAAAATAAATTAAAAAAAGCTATTGAGGTATTTAAAAAAGTCCTTGTTATTAACAGTAAGGATAAAGACGCCTTATTTTACCTGGCCCTTCTTTATACTAAAAAAAATAAATTACCTGATGCTGAAGCTGTCATAAAAAAAGCAATTGGTGAATCTCCAGAAGATAGAAAGTTGTGGTATCATTTGGGAATTGTGCTGGGAGAGCAAAAAAAATTTGATGAAGCGGCAGATGCCTTTGGAAATGCTATAAGGATTGATGGAAATTATAAGGAAGCTTGGAATAACAAAGGTGCCTGCATGTTCAAGCTAAACAGATTAGAAGAAGCAGAAAAATTATTTAAGGAAGCGATAAAAATAGATGAAGGCTATAAGAGTGCGTGGTATAATTTGAGTATGTGCCTTGGTAGACAAAATAGGGCAACAGAGTCCAACGAAGCTTTAAAAAAATCCCAATGATTACCATCTTACGGTGGCACTGATGCCAAAAAAAGACCTTAGAACTATCAGCATTCTTAGCAGCTTCTTCAATTCCCCTCCATTATTTCTGTTTTGAAATTAGAATAACTAGATCAATTATGCTACTTTGAATGCCTATGAATTTATTACATATCTACCATGTTTTCATTATTATATAACTATTATATATATATTACAAAATATTATTTTTTTGATAGTTGCCTTCTATCCTTTGAGCATATTATAAATGATATATATGGATATAGAAGTATCCTCTTTTATGGTGAGCCAATAGTTCATAGGGGCTACTATTTATTTTATAATTGTTTCAGGCACTAACTTAAAGCTTAGCTAAGAAGAAAATATTGACCTGAAATGTAGACCGGTTAATGAAAAGCCAATAGCATAAGGCAATTTTTTCGGATGCCTGAATAAGCTCCATAAGAGTAATTGCCAATAATATTTTCTTCCCTTATCTTTTACCCCCAAAAACCAGATTGAGGAAAATAAAGCTTTTATATGATGCCACTTTAATTTTTGAAATCCCCTCTGTGGCGGCTTGTAATTTTGGATAAATATTTTTATCCTTTCATAATAGGATTTTGGCGAGTAAATTGTATTTATTATCTTCTTATAACCCTCTATTAGAGGTTTCTTGCCCATCTTGGGCATAAAGTTTAAAGATAACAAGTTAGTATTATTGGCATTTGTATCATGAAGAAGCCTCTTGGTTTCTTTCATTCTCTGATATAGCCTTGTTTTAGGTAATGCATTTAACACCCCTACCATTGCAGTTACAATTCCGCTCTGTTGGATAAAATCAATTTGCTTCTGGAAAATAGAGGGTGTGTCACTGTCAAAGCCTACTATGAATCCACCCTGGACTTCCATGCCTGCCCGTTGTAATTTCTGAACTGACTCTACAAGATCCCTATTTTGGTTTTGGTATTTGCTGCATTCTTTTAATCCCATTGGGTCCGGGGTTTCGATTCCTACAAATACTGCCGTAAATCCTGAATCACTCATAAGCTCCATTAATTTGTCATCATCAGCTAAATTGATAGATGCCTGGGTATTGAATGAAAATGGATAGTTTTTCCTTTTCTGCCAATCTACCAAGGTAGGTAGATGTTTCTTTTTGAGCAGTGATTTATTGCCTATAAAGTTATCATCAACAAAAAATACGCCTCCCCGCCAGCCGGAATCATATATAGCATCAAGTTCACTAATTAACTGTTCTTTAGTTTTTGTCCTGGGAACTCTGCCGTTTAGTTTCACTACGTCACAGAATTCACAGTTAAATGGGCATCCCCTTGAGAATTGGATGCAAAGAGAGTTATATTTATTTATGTCTATAAGATCCCAGTCAGGCACGGGCGACTTCTCTATTTTTGGAAAATCACCTGGCTTATATTTTTTCTTAAGGTTACCTTCTTTCACATCCTCTATAAATTCAGGTATAGTATCTTCTGCTTCCCCAATAAAAAGGTGTTCTGCATGCAGATATTTTTCCCATCCTGTAGTAAATAATGGGCCACCGCATACAACAGGCTTATTAAGATTCTGGACTTTTTCTATTACTTTATCTGCTGAATCTTTCTGTACTATCATTGCGCTAATAAAAACAAAATCTGCCCATAGAATATTTTCTTCTGTTAAGCTTTCAAAATTTAGGTCCACCAGCTTTTTCTCCCAATTCTTGGGGAGCATTGATGAAACAGTAAGCAAACCCAAAGGTGGGAATGCTGATTTTTTATTTATGAATTTTAATATTCTTTTAAAGCTCCAGAATGTATCCTGGTATTGAGGATATACCATTAATATTTTTTTTCTTCCATTTATTTCTTCCATTTATTTCTCTTACCTCCGAATTATTAATTCTTTTTGTTAATTTTGACAGACCAGACCATTAAAGTAAAGTCTGCACATCTTACTTATAAATAGACTCATAATAGCTTAAAAAGTTTTACTTTTATGTATTTTAACTAATAATTAGATTTTTTTAGGGATAAATAGCAGAACATGCAGTTTATTGGAAATTAATTGAGAAAAATACTTATAATAAATTTTTATAAATGTATTATTATAAATATATGTCAATTGAGGGAAAGGAAGGATAATGGTTAATGCTAATGAAAAATTAGTGGTTATATGGTCTAGCGCTGATAGGGAAGTTGCAAAGGAGATGACGTTACTTTATACATTTAATTCAAAAAAGAAGGGATGGTGGGAAGATATAACCCTGATCATTTGGGGGCCTTCTGGAAATTTACTTAGCCAGGATTTTGAGCTTCAGGAATATATTACTCGAATTAAGGAATTGGGCATAAAATTAGAGGCCTGTAAAAAATGTTCAGATAACTATGGAATTAGCAAGAAATTGGAAGAATTAGGTGTTGATGTAAAATATATGGGGGAACCTTTAACCAAATATTTGAAGGAAGGAAGAAAAGTAATAACTTTTTAGAAGGACTGTAGTTTGAGAAAGAAAAGAATTTTAATTTGGGAAATGGCAGGAATGGTTTTTATTTTCCTTGTTGGTGCATTATTCCATTTCATATATGAGATGAGCGGTTACTTAAAACCTATAGCTGTAATCGGGGCTGTTAATGAAAGTACCTGGGAACATATTAAAATCGGCTTCTGGCCAGCTTTTATATTTGGAATTATTGAATTTTTTGCTTTTGGCAGAAAAATAAAAGCCTTTCTTTTTGCTAAATCCATATCCTACCTAGTCATTGCTTTCCTAATACCTGCTCTTTTTTATTTATATATTTTTATTACAGGAGAAAATAATTTAGTGGCCGATATTTTAATATTTTCAATAGCTATAGTAGTTGCACAACTGACAAGCTATAGGATAATTTCTGGGAGGAGATACCATGCATGGATGCAAGTAATTGGGATAATCTTGTTGATTATAGAGGTATTAGCATTTAGCCTTTTTTCTTATTACCCTCCAAGATGGGAATTATTCAGGGATCCAATTTCTGGAAAATTTGGAATAATGGAATAATAATTATAAATAGTATAAATTATCTTATGAAAATTAAAATTTTAAATTATTTAGCAAGGATGAAAGGTTTATGTTTAAAGAGCTAAAGGAATTTATATTAAGGGGAAGCGTTGTTGATTTAGCTATTGGTATAGTTATAGGGGCAGCATTTAGTGCCATAATCACTTCGCTAGTAAATGATATTTTAATGCCTTTTATAGGTTGGCTTATTGGGGATACTGATTTTTCAAATTTTTTTATTGTTTTAAGTGCCGGTAATACACCCACACCCTACGATTCACTGGCTGCCGCACAAGAAGCCGGAGCTACTACTATTAATTATGGATTGTTTATAAATGCTATTTTAATCTTTTTGATAGTTGCGGTTATATTGTTTTTTATAATTAAAAGCATAAACAGGTTCAGAAGAAAGGAGGAGAACAATTTTCAGCGCCTACCAATAAAAAGTGTCCTTATTGTAAAACTATTATTAGCATTGATGCAGTTAAATGTCCTAATTGTACTTCCCGGCTGGAAAAATAAAGGTACTTTTTATGGAAAAAACTCCCTAATTTATTTCTTATGGTAAGGGTGCTTTTTATGTATTATATTTTTCTTTAATAATAATAAATAGAAGGGGAATGGCTATGGAAAGCTCTTCAGGGATTTCATTTCCGTATTTGAGAAAGTTTAATGGTGTAATGGCTGGCCTGCATTTTGTACAGGCGGTGTTGATGCTGGTTTTGGGGCTCACTATCGAAAGTATCAAAAATTTTAAACTACCATTTACAGTATCGTTTTTAACTTATGATGAAGGATTGGGAAGATTAGTTACAGAAACCAATAATGTTGGCAACATTCCAATTGGTGCTATGGTTTCAATTTTTTTATTCATGTCTGCAATTGCCCATTTTTTAGTAGTGTTGCCGAAAATAAATTCATTTTATAATGACAGGTTATCGAAAGGGATTAATTATTTCAGGTGGTTTGAATATGCCCTAAGCTCATCGGTAATGATAGTAATAATTGCCATGCTGTTTGGAGTATATGATCTGGGCAGCATAATATTAATAGTTGGGCTAAATGCTACCATGAATTTATGTGGCCTTTTGATGGAGATACATAATCAGGTTACTTCTAAAACCAATTGGACAGCTTTTATTATTGGAAGTTTTGCAGGTGTGTTCCCCTGGGCAATAATTCTAATGTATTTTTTGGGCGGGGGAAATTTCGGACAAATACCCTGGTTTGTTTATGCTATTTTCGGCTCGTATTTTGTTTTCTTTAATTTGTTCCCGCTAAACATGGTTTTGCAATATAAAAAGGTTGGAAGGTGGAAAAATTACCTATATGGAGAAAGGGGATATATCCTTTTAAGTCTTTTTGCTAAAACAATCCTGGCCTGGCTGGTGTTTGCAGGAACTATGCAGCCCTCATAATTTAATAATTTAGTAAAAACTGGGGTCATTATAAAATATTAATACAGGCTGTTGGGGGGTTAAAAAGGATAATAATCTTAATTTCCCTGTTACTATAGTAATTATGTTTTTCTTTCTCCCATACTTTTTTAAAAATATCCCTTACCTGTCTGGAATATTTATCAATTTCCAGCAGTAACTTTTCAGTCCGCTAATGGGTAGGATATATCCCATTTTTTATATAAATCCCTGGAAACTTCCGGGTGGTCAATTAACATGCATGGCCTATAAAGGTTTTCCCCAAAAGGCTGCCTTTTCCTGATTTGTTTAGATTATTGGTTTTAATATTAATTAGGCCTACAGCTGGGTATATTCTGCGGTAAAGGTAGGAGAAGTAATCAAGGGTTTGTCTTTTCTGCATCTTTTTTCCTTAAAGCCAGCCTGGGCCATAACCTCCCATATTTCATCAGGGTGCATTCCGCGGTGGTCTGCTGTGGGCTCTTTTATAAATATCTTCCCATTTTTTAACTTGCTGGAAATGTTGTTAATTATTTCTTTCCTTTTATCTTTGTCTATATCGTGTAAAACAAAATGGATGCAAGCCAGGTCAAAAGAATCACTTGGCAACTTACTATCATTTATACCAGAAGTGAAACTAATGTTTTTATATCTTTCCAACTTTTTTTAGCTTTGTTAACCCAAAAGTTAGAAGAATCGATGCAAGTTAGAGAACCAGCTCCAATCTTTCTTATAATTTGTTTTGCAAATGATCTACCGCCACATCCAAAGTCTATTACTTTCTCGGTGCCATGTGGATTAATAAATTTTAAAAAAGGCTTGTAAATAAAGAGCCCAAGCCTATAGGTGAGCATTTCTTCGGCAATTATTTCTAGCTTACTAGGATTTTTAAAACTCAATTATTTATTCTTTTTAGATTGAAGTGTAGATTTTTGACAAAATACCACTGGCTACCATAATTTTTCCATGTCCTCCGGCAGTATACTTTTAATATCTTTAATTTCCCCTGCAGAAATTTTAGAAGAGAAAAATTGAAAAACTATTTTTGCAATTTTTTCTGGATCTATATCAGGATCATCCTGAAAATAAGAGTGTATATTTTTTAAAAATTCTTCCTTATTATATTTTTTAGGTTCTCTTTTTGGACTCCAGCCTTCAAAAAATAGTCCCCTTATAAGCATGGGAAGCTGGGAGCCAAAATCCGCAGTTTCTTTTAGGGTAAGCCTTTCCCTTAATTCAATAATAGTTGCCTTTAGGGCGAGGTATGTTTTGTGATAATCATCCCAACTAAATTTTCTGTTTAAATCTTTAATCCATTCATTTGATTTTTGTATAGTATTTTGAAAAATATTCATATGAACCTCCATTTTAGCTGAACTTGTTTCATATTATCAACAACAATCTGATGGTTCAAACTATTAGATTTTACTTGTTTTTTAAATTTGCTTGAATATCCTTATAAAACCTGTTAAATATTTATTAGAATTATCAATTAATTTTATGGGGATTGATATGAAGTATTTAAAATTGGGAAAGACAGATATTAAGGTATCAGCTGTTGCCTTCGGCGCATGGGCTATTGGAGGCTGGTTGTGGGGAGGCACAGATGAAAAAGAGTCTATGCGTGCTATTGATGAAGCTATAAGCCAGAGTATTAATTTTATTGACACTGCGCCGGCTTACGGGGAAGGCTATTCGGAGGAAATTGTTGGCAAAAGCATAAAAGGAAAAAGAGATAAGTTAGTTATTGCCACTAAATGCGGGCTGGTTTGGCACACAGATAAGGGTACTCATTTTCTGGATTATGAAACAGGTGAAAAAGTTTACAGGTACTTAGGCCCCGAGTCGGTAAAATATGAAGTGGAGCAAAGCCTTAAAAGGCTTGGCACCGATTATATTGATTTGTATCAAACCCATTGGCAAGACCACACTACTCCCATAGAAGACACCATGGAAGCATTATTGGATCTAAAAAAACAAGGTAAGATTAGGGCTATTGGAGCCTGTAATGCAACCTTAGACCAGATTGAAGAATATAATAGAGCCGGGCAGCTGGATGTTGACCAGGAAAAATACAGTTTGCTTGATACAGAAATTGAGCATGACCTTTTGCCATGGTGTAAGAATAATTCGGTAACTTTATTAGCATATGGCCCAATGGCTAGGGGCCTTTTAACTGGAAAGATAGGAGCTGACAGAAAATTTAAGGGTGATGACATCAGAAAAACTGATCCTAGATTTTTAAAAGAAAACAGGGAAAAAATAAATAAGATGATTGACAATGTGTTTAGGCCTATGGCAGATGGCTATGGGATTACGGTGGCCCAATTATCAGTAGCTTCCTTAATTAGCCAGGATGGAGTTGGAGCATTGTGCGGAACAAGAAATATTTCCCAGGCAAGAGAGAATGCACAGGCTGGAAATATAGAGATAGCGAGTGCTGATATAGAAAAGTTAAAGGAAGCTGTACAGAAGCTTAAACTAAGTAATTTGGAATAATTTTAATAGAATGCGATCTACTTTAATTAACTTTGCCCTGCTGTGGCAAAGGTTAAATATTTTTTGTGCTGTTTTTAGGAGTGGAACTAAATTCATGCATTTAGCTTCTTTAACGTCCATGCTATATTTTGGCCTAAAATCCTATAGTTTTCCAACCCTTCTTTATCAGCTTTTATTTCTCCTATTTTTCTACCCAACCCCATGTTCCAGTAAACTGAGCATGGTATTATCATCTGGTTTAAAAAGAATAAGTTATTTATCTGGTTAAAAGCATCTACATCGCCGCCCCGCCTTAGGCAAACAATTGCTGCTCCTACCTTTCTTTTTAATAAGTAGTCATTGGACCTAGCACAATAACCAGCTCTGTCTATTAGGGCTTTTGTTTCTGGAGTTACTGATCCAAAATATACTGGAGATGCAATAATTACTCCTTCTGAACCATACATTTTTTTAAGACAATCATTAAATATATCATCTTCTATGATGCAGTAACCGTTTTTATTTTTTTTACATTTACCACAATCTGTGCATCCTTTAGTTAATTTACCTCCTACATGCACCAGTTCTGTTTTAATGCCTTCTTTATCTAATTCATCAAATACGGTATTAATGGCTATAAATGTGTTTCCCTTTTTTCTTGGGCTACCGTTAAATGCAGTAACCTTCATAAAAAACCCCCTTAAAGTTTTGTTTTTATTTGCTTTAATATTTCTTCTGTTATTAATTCAACCATATCTGTTTTTTCTTCTTCTATTTTAAAATTGCTTATGTAACTATGGTTAGCTTTTCTTTTTAGTATATTTTTACTCCCAAAAACTTCTAGCCTGTTCTCAATGGCTTCCTTGAATCCTTTCCTGGTTTCATTAGATAAGCTTACTATATCTGGATTACTGGCTGTGGCCGTTTTTATTCTATTTACCGCTGTTTTTGATATTAAGCTAAAAACCGAAGATTTGCATATCCCTAGATTGATAGCCTTTCTTATAGTCTCATCATCTACTCCGGATCCCCCATGCATGGAAAGATAACAGTTTGCATGTGCATTTATTTTTTCTAATAGGTTTAGGTTAAGGGTTGTTTTTCCTTCAGTCAAACCATGCACGGAACCAATATCGGGGCTAAGAATGTCAATGCCGGTTTTATCGACAAATTCTATGGTTTGCTCAAGGCTTGCACCATTACTTTTACTGTCTTTTCCTGCTGATACCATTCTACTAATTTCAGATTCTAAAAGTAATCCTCCGTTGTGGGCTATTTCTGCTGCCTTTTTGGTTAATTCAATTTTTTCCTCCAAATTTATATCTCCCGGTCCAACAAACATTAGCGAGGTAAAGCCATATCTTATTGCTTTGACTATTTCCTTCAAGCTGGTTGCATATTCCAGGTGGAGCGCCACCGGAATATCCATCATATTTGCTACTTTCCTAGCAAGTACTGTGAAACTTTCCAGGTTGCTGTATTTAAAGTGAGGCTTGTAAATGGCTAAAACAACAGGGCTTTTCATATTTATGGCTGCAGACATTGTACCTTCAAGTGATTCAGTATTAAATACGTTAAAACACCCAAGACTATATTTATTTTGTCTGGCATCTTCAATTAAATATTTAAGATTTACGAGTGTCATTTATCTCCTTTTTGTCTTTATTTAAAAAGTTTAACATTAGGCGATTGAACGTCCTCCATCTATTACCAGGTTTATCCCGGTAATCATATCTGCCGCATCACTTGCAAGATAAACTGCAGCGGCTGCTACCTCGTATGGGTCAAGGAACCTTCCCAGGGGTATTTTCTTTTTCATTTCTATTCCAGATTGCCCCTTCCATGCTTTTTTGCCCATTTCTGTTAAAACTACAGTGGGTGATATGCAATTTACACAAATATTATATTTTGCCCATTCTACAGCAAGCGATTTTGTCATTCCCACAAGCCCTGCCTTACTGGAACAATAAGCGGCCCGTTTTGGCAAGTCTACAATACTTGCAAGGGAAGCAATATTTATTATCTTCCCCTGATTGTTTTTTGACATTTCCCTAGCTGCTACTTGTGATAACATAAATGCTGCAGTCAAGTTAACCGAAATGGTATCATCCCAGTGATTTTTAGGGGCATTTAATGCTTCATCTATAAAAACAATACCTGCATTATTAACTAGTATGTCGATACGGTCGAAATTTTTTATGGCTTCTGAAACAATTATTTTGATATTTTCTTCTTCAGTTATGTCAGCGGTTAAGGATATGCATTCGGTGCCTAATTCTTTTAGCTGTTTTCTGGTGGTATTAACGTTGCCACTTTTTCCTGCCAGGACTACTTTTGCTCCTTTCTTAGCATAGAGGATAGCTATTGCTTTTCCTATCCCCCTTCCAGAGCCGGTAATTATTGCCACCCTGTCTTTCAGGCTAAAATCCACATCAAATTTTAAATTTTTCATAAAGTCCCTTAAATAGTTTGTTTAATTATAGCATCTAATTCTGTAGTTTTTAGAATATTTTATAATACAAAAGCTTCTGTTAAGATTATAGCAAATATATTAGCAGGGGAGGAAAATGTTATACAGGGAATTTGGAAAAACAGAAAAAAAAGTTTCAATATTGGGATTTGGCGCTATGAGGCTGCCAGAAACTAATCAAAGCGGAGAAGCCCAGGTAGACTTTGAAAAATCAATAAATCTAATGCTTAAAGCATTTGATTATGGAATAAACTATGTGGATACTGCTTATCCTTATTGCTATGGACAAAGCGAGATAGCTGTAGGAAAGGCTTTAAAGGAAACTAATAAAGAAATTTATGTTTCTACCAAGAGTCCTGTATGGAGAATAAAAAAGAAGGGAGATTTCAGGTATTATTTGGAGGAGTCGCTAAAAAAGCTGGATTTAGACACTATTGATTTTTACCATTTTCATTCTCTGAATGAGCATTTTTATAAGGAAAAAATATTAAAATTTAATTTGATAGAGGAAGCAGAGAAGGCAAGGGAAGATAAATTAATAAACCATATTTCTTTTTCTTTTCATGACCGGCCGGAGGTTTTAAAACAATTAGTAGATACTGGTGTTTTTGATTCTTTGTTATGCCAGTACAACTTTTTAGACAGGACTAATGAAGAAGCCATTGGCTATGCAAAAGATAAAGGAGTAGGAGTGGCAGTAATGGGGCCCCTTGCAGGTGGAAGGATATTAAATCTGGGGACAGAAAATATGGTGCAGGAAGCAGGGAGAAATATTCTGGATCTTGCACTGCAGTTTGTGTTTGGGAACAGTAATGTCTCTGTTGCTTTATCAGGCATGGAAAACATTGAAATGCTTGAAGAAAATGTTGGTATTGCAAATAACCCTGTTAGCTTATCTGAAATGGAAGCTCAAGTATTGGGTAGAATATCCGGCAAAAAAGAAATAAAGGATATGGTTCCATGTAATGACTGCGGTTATTGCATTCCTTGTCCAAGTAATATTCCTATCCCCAGAATTTTTAAAATTATGAATTATTGCACCTTAACAGGGGTTAAGGGTAATTCTTCCTGGCAATACAGCCTGATTGGAAGATATGATGATAAAAGCAAGGCTGATGAATGTGTGGAATGCGGTGAGTGTGAAGAAAAGTGTCCTCAGGATATAGAAATAATAGAGCAATTAAAGAAAGGGCATAAACTACTTTCTAAGTAGAAAAATTTCTAAGCTTAACCTTCATGGGAAACCTTAAAAACAAATAAAGGCAAAGGATGTTAAATTCCTATTTCTTTTTCCTAAAAAATGTATTAAATTTAATTTATGGAAGCAAATGTTTTAACTTACTTTCCGCAGGTTAAAAACACAAAAATCCTGAATTAATTATACTCTTT
>CAYREF010000020.1:0-33076 GCA_964423265.1 uncultured Actinomycetota bacterium | reverse complement strand
ATATTTTAAAAATAAATAGTTTACTGGCTGCCCCGAGTTGCGAAATTTCGAACCAATTTTTTAAGGAGCTGCTACATTTCAGAAATTTTATTATCCAAATAAAATAGGTTGTTTTTATCCTATATTAATATAAAATATAGATGAGGTGATTTTAATGTTAGTTAATATAAAAGATTTAATTCTATTAACAGAAGCTAATCAAAACTTTTCCAAGGTAGCAAGAACTGTAGATGAAAAAGGGTCAGTTATAATTTTGAAAAACAATGTTCCCCATTATATAGTCATAGATTTCAAAAAACTTGAGCAAATGGGAATTTCACTAAATGAAACCCTGGAATCTGTCGCTTCCAGTATATTAAAGGATAATCTGGAAGCTTTTAAGGAACTGGCTAAATGATAAAACTTAATACCGAACAGGTTCTGTATCTACATAACATGATGCACAAAGCTACAGGGGGGTCAGTAGGCCTACGGGATATTGGAGCACTTGAATCCGCATTGTATCATGCATATGCAACACTCGAAGGAAATGACTTATATCCAACCATTGAAGTAAAAGCAGCAAGACAAGCTTATGGCATTATAAGAAATCACCCTTTTGTTGACGGAAATAAAAGAACTGGCCTGTTTGTGATACTTACTTTTCTGGAACTTAACGGAATTAAATTAAATTTTTCTCAGTCTGAATTAGCCAAGCTTGGAATTGGAATAAGTGATGGGACCATAAATCCAGAGAAAATAACTAAATGGATAATTAATCATAAAATCTAGGAAGGTAATTTTGCTAGTCAATTCTGGCTGGGGAGGGAGGATTCGAACCATATATTAAAGATGGTGCCCCTGAGCAGTGTAAAGTCGAACTATATATTGAAGGAATTAAAGAAATCTTGGTCAGTTATAAAACTTCAATAATGACTTACAGTGAAGATAATTTATACTGGAATGAAGTTTTTGATTCTTTTAAATTGGCTAAACCTTTATATACAATAATTTATTCCTTCGCCTAATTTTAATAATAAATATAATATTCTATCGAAATCATCTCTACTATAATTAACCATGTCTTGAACTAAATTAAAACTAGATTTTTCAGAAGTTTCAGCATGGATAATTTTTTTTATATATTTGTGGGCTTTGCCGGAACAAATTTTACTCATTTCTTTTCCCAATAATACAATCCCAGCAATCTGGTTATCAAAATCCTCATTTTCTAGAATTTTTAACTCTGAATTATATAGTTTTTCATCTATACCAGCAGATTCATATTTTTTCATAATAAATAAGAGATCTTCTGCATCTTTTGATCTATTAGGATAATCATCTTTCCACGCTAGTAACTTTAAGATTGCTAAGCCCGGTAAGGTTGGTATCTTTACTTCCAATTTTGGCTTGTTACTTAACCTAACCAATGTTGAATTTTGATAGACTTCAGTAAATCCTAAAACAGATAAAATAATATCATCAGACGGCCATATTATTCTTTCATTTTTATCAGATATATCTCCGAATGGAATTATGTCAATTATGATATCTTTATAAATAATTCTTTGTTTTTCATTTAGTGTTTCAAACTTTCCAGATTTCTTTAAAGAGTCAGTTAATTTATTAAATTTGTCCCAGTTGGAAACCTGGATTCCTAAATCAATGTCCATTGTTCTTCTAGGTGCTTTGATTCCATAACAATATTCCATTATTATATCTCTTGCAAAAGCACCGATTATAAAAAAAGGTATTTTCTGAGAATCAGTTATTTTTTTTATTTCCTTAATTGCATAAATATAAGAACTATCAATTTTCCCTGATGTATCTATCGATATATTTTTCATAAATAATCCTAGCGGTTTCTACAATTCTTTGATTACCTGTATTAATCAAATCTGCATATACTAAAATAGGGTTTACAATATCTTTCATTTCATTTTTTTTAATAACTTTCCAAAATTTTTCTAGAAAAATTATGTCTCCATTTTTATTTTTATGTAATTTATTATCAATTATAATTTTTTTATAATTTTCGATTTCAGTATAAATAATAATTTCTTGTGGCTTTATATATTTTACTAATTTATTTGCTGCTACCTCACCTCCCCATTGAGCATAATCAGGATTTAATTCATAATTAACCCACCAATCCACAGGTCCAGTAAATTTATTTATTAAAAGCTTGGGTCTGAGTTTCTCAATGTAATTTATACACCACCTATTGAACAATTCTTCCATTTTTATAAGTTTCCTATCTCTTTTACTTCTCTCTAAAACAAACCCTAAATTACTTAAATCATTGATTACCTGTCCTACAGTACCTAGAGCAACATTAGTAGTATCTGCAATAAACCTATAAGTTTCCTTTATTAAATCTGGATAGCATAATAGAGCATATATTATTCTTAATCCACTTGGTTGAAAGGCACGGTTTTGTTTATTATTAAAAAATAAATCATGCTGTTTATTACCTTTAATAAAAATATATATTTGATGGTAATTTATATAAGCATTACCTGCAGTATCAAGAAATTGTATTCCCTTTTTTTTCAGTTCATCTGCCTGGTTATTATTAACATACTTTGTTATCAAAAGAAGTGGATGTTTTATATCTTTTTTATTTTGTAATAATAGTGCAATAGTAGCATTATTAATATTAGTTTTTATTTCGACATAATAAAATAATTTTCGTTTTTGATATTTAAATTTTACAAATTTATCAAATTTGAAATTATTAATATTATTCTCTACGAATTCTATTTCTAGCTTAGTTTCCTTATTCTTATTAAATTCATTAAACGCTAGATTGAAAATATTATCTTCAATATTTTTAATCATTTTATATTCCCTTGTTCATTATTATTAGTTGTTCATTATTAATGAACATAGCAGAATATTGTACAAAAAGCAATATATAAATTTAGAAATTAGAAACAACGTTTACCCCGGTTGTTGGTGAAGAGCCGAAGAGCCGCAATGTATTAAGATGGTGCCCGAGGCCAGAATCGAACTGGCACGAGGAAAAACCTCAACGGATTTTAAGTCCGTTGCGTCTACCAATTCCGCCACTCGGGCTAATTTTAACTAGCACATTTTATCAAAAATCAATCATACTGTAAATAATGCCATCCAAAATATCATTCTCGCTAACCACTACATTTTTTATCTCTAAATGCTCCATTACTGTGCTCAATATAAGGGCACCAGCAACAATAATATCTGCCCTTTTTGGATCCAGGCCAGTCACTTCCTTCCTTTCCTGAATACCTTTATCGGACAGGGATATTAACAGTTCTCTTACTTTGCTAATTTTTAAAATATAGTGATGAATTTTTTCCCTATCATATTTTTCTAATTTTAGGTCAATTGCGGCTAAGGTAGTTATAGTCCCGGCCAGCCCTATCATTGCCGCAAATTTTTCTTTCTTTACTCTAACTAATACACTACTTATACTCTTGGATATATCATCTTTCATTTCATCCAGGTTTTCTCCGTACTTTTCAGTTAAGGTTACACAACCAGTTTCAATACTTTCTATGATCTTCACATCTTCCTCTTTAGAGCCTAATATAAATTCTGTGCTTCCTCCCCCTATATCTATTATCAATATATTTTCTCTACCTGTATAGGTCTGTTTATGTATAAGTTTTAAGGTTTTATCTATGTTCGGTTCCCTAATTGCTCCCTTAAAACTCAATGATGCTTCCCCCAGACTACTTATTATTTCAATCCGTATTCCAGTCTTTTTTAATGCAAGATTCTTAAACCATTGGCTATTTCCGGCTTTCCTTAAGGCATTAGTCCCCACGGCCCTGTATTTTTCTACATTATTAACCTCCATTATCCTTTTATATCTACTTAAGGCTTCTAATGTTCTTTTAGCAGAACTTTTAGAAATATCACCGGTTTTGTTAAGATCTTTCCCAATCCGGGTAATCTCCATTTTTCTCTCAAGGGTTAAGCAAACACCTTTTTTGCATTCTGATACTAACAGGCGTGTAGAGTTAGTTCCTATATCAATTGAAGCAAGCTGCATAGAATTGAATTAATTATTAATTTCACTATTGTAGAAAAGCTTTATGTTTTGCCATAAATTTGTATTTGAATAAACTACTACTTCATTATTTATATCCTTTAATTCTTCATCCGTGGTATTGATAAAATAATTTTCCTCATTGCTGGAAGCCATGTTGAACTGCTTTCTAGCTTCCTCCCTTATACCTTCAGAAGTATATAAAATCTTTTCTTCAGCTAAAAGCCTTATGTTTTCATTTCTTACATAGCTTAATTTTTCCTCTAACTCAACGATTTTTTCTTTTTTCCCAACTATGTCTTTTACCTGGTTTAGAGAAAAGAATACAGTGGATGCAATAAATACCAGGAACATTATAGCCAAGATATTAAATTTAGCTTTCCTGGAAAGGGAGCTTATTACTTTTACCCTTTTATTCATTAGCCCATCTAAATTGCTATAAATTTATTATTATTTTTGCTATATTTTATTCTACTTTTATTTTTATAGTTTACTTTATAATAATACCTATAATTTCCAAAATCAATATTTATTTTATTTTACCAATACTGCATATTGTTTTTATAAACATTATTTACTAAAATTATTGTCTAAAATATAATTATATAAATAAAAAAATGAAAGAATTGCCTCTTTTTTCCTCCAAAACGCAAAACCAAATTGCCAAGCAGGTTTTATCGGCATTTGCTATAGCAATAATTATCGGTTCCCTGGTTCTTATGATCCCCCAGATGACAACTACGGGCAAAATAAGTTATATTGATTCATTGTTTACTTCCACTTCTGCAATATGCGTTACCGGCCTTATAGTGCAAGATACCCCTACCTATTTCACGGACTTGGGTAAAATTGTCATCCTCATAATGATCCAGATAGGGGGCCTTGGAATTATGACTATTGGTTCCATTTTTGGGTTGATTTTGGGAAGAAAAATAAACATCAAAGATAAATTTTACCTGAGCTCCAGCTTTGGTTCAAAGCAGTCCTTTAGCGCATATAAGTTTTTTATGATAATCGCAGGTGTAACTTTCACTATTGAATTTATCGGCTTTATAATAATGACATTAATCTTTTACTTAAAATACTCGTATCCTATAAAAGGGGCCATGACTTTTAGCTTATTCCATACAGTTAGTGCCTTCAACAATGCCGGCTTTGCCCTTTATTCCAATAGCCTGGAGGGTTTTAGCGGTGGAATTTATATAAACTTAATTTTTATGTTGCTGATTATTGTTGGGGGCCTTGGATTTCCTGTAATTGCTGAAATCATATCTTACAGGAGAACCAGGCAATTATCATTGCATGCAAAAATTGTCTTAATGGTTACAGTAACCCTAATATTCTTAGGAGCTCTGGTCTTTTTCTTGCTAGAGTTTAGAAACCCAAGCTCACTAGCTGAGAAAAGTATGCCCGCTAAAATACTTTCAAGCTTTTTTCAGTCAGTAACGCCCAGAACAGCAGGCTTCAATACTATAAATATGAGAAGCCTCAATCCTGCTACTTTGTTTTTCTTAACCCTCCTCATGTTTATCGGTGCTTCTCCTGGAAGTACTGCAGGAGGCATAAAAACCACCACCTTTGCTGCTGTAACGGCTGGAGGGATAAGTACACTCAGGGGCAGAAGCCAGGTTACAATATTTAAAAGAAGACTGTCAGAAAGCCTAATCCATAGGGCATTAACTATAACCATGACTGCCATTGTGATAGTAATTTTTTCAACAACTGGGGTGCTGATATTTGAAAAATGCAGTTTGGTGGAGGCATTATTTGAATCAATATCAGCTTTTGGTACGGTAGGGCTTTCTACCGGAATAACCTCTTCCTTGACTACCGCAAGTAAGATTATATTGATACTCACTATGTTTATTGGTAGAATTGGAATCAGCACTTTAGCGGTAGCTATAGCCATTAGGGGTTCGAAAGATAAAATTAGCTATCCTGAAGATACAATAACAATTGGTTAAAAATGAAAAAACAATTTTTAGTAATAGGACTAGGAAGATTCGGAGCCAGTGTTGCCAGGACTCTTACTCAAGCCGGCCATAGCGTAGTGGGTATAGACCAATCAGAAGATAGGATACAAAGAGTTTCAGAAGAGATTTCCGACGTAATGAAATGCAATGCTACCGATGCAGACATACTAAGCTCCATTGGCATCCAGGATTTTGAAGCCTGCATTGTCTGTATCGGGGAAAAATATATACAGAATTCAATACTGGTAACTCTCCTGCTTAAGGAAAAAGGTTCCAATAAAATAATTGCCAAGGCTGGAAATAAAACCCAGGGCAAAGTCCTATCAAAAGTAGGGGCAGATAAAATAGTTTATCCTGAAAAGGATATGGGAGAAAGGGTTGCCAGAAGCCTTATCAGCTCAAGAATAATAGACTTTCTGGAAGTAAGCGAAGAAATCTCCATTATTGAAATGAAAACACCTGCCATAATGGTGGGAAAGGATTTAATCGAATTAAATCTCAGGCACAAATACGGTGTAACCATAATTAGCATAAAATCCGCAGACGGAGTAATTAAAACTCCCCCACCAGTAGATTACAAGTTTAGGGATGACGATGTCATTACCTTGATTGGAGAAAACAAGAAATTAAAAAAATTAAGATTCACTGAAGACTAATCGATTTCCTTTACATTAATGAAGTTAGTGCTGCCAGGTTTATTAACCAATATTCCTGCAGTCAGGACTACGGTGTCTCCTTTTTTAATGTATTCATTCTTTTTTGCTACATCTATTGCCTCTTGAATGATCTCTTCCACGCTTCCTACAAACCTAGTTTTTAAGGGAATAACGCCCCAGCTAACCATTAGCTGCCTAATAACATACCCATGGGGACTTGCCCCAATTATAATGCTGTCCGGCCTATTTTTAGAAATTTGCCTTGCGGTATGGCCAGATTGGGTTGAAGTTATTATAGCTTTAGCATTTAATTTATAAGCCACCTCACAGGAAGCTGCACTTATTGCCCTGGTTATAGTATTTCCACTTATCTCTTCCCGCTTCTGCAATACAGGACTGTATTGTAGCGACATTTCAGTCTTGTTTATTATCTTTATCATCATCTCCAAAGTTTCTAAAGGATACTTGCCTATAGCCGTTTCCCCTGATAACATTATTGCATCAGAGCCGTCAAATATAGCATTGGCTACATCACTTACTTCTGCACGGGTGGGTCTGGGATTTCTAATCATTGAATCCAGCATCTGGGTTGCAGTTATGACTGGTTTGCCCAACTCATTGGCTTTCTTTATTATATCTTTCTGTATTATAGGAACATCTTCTTCATCAATTTCTATACCCAAATCTCCCCTGGCAACCATCACTCCATCAGACTCTTTTAGTATATTATTAAAATTATCAACAGCTTCATGCTTTTCAATTTTAGCAATAACCATCTGGTGGGAGTTATTCTTTTTTATAATTTCCTTAATTTTTGCCACATCCGTAAAATCCCTTACAAAAGACTGAGCAATAAAATCAACTTCTAAATCCAACCCCAGTTTCAAGAAGTAGATATCTTTATCTGTAACAGAATCGATACTGATACGAATATCTGGAAGGTTTATTCCCTTATGGGATTTTAATATTCCACCTCTTTTCACCTTACATTTAGCCAAAGCACCTGTTTTTTCTAAAACTTTACATTCAATTAACCCATCGTCAATAAATATGGAAAGCCCTTCCACCAAGTCTTCTACAAACCTACTGTAGTCAACCCTTATTACTTTCTCCTTAATATTTTTAAAATTTCTACCCTTATATGTAAAATAGACTATTTCGTCTTTACCTAAAATTAAGTCATTCTCCAGCTCGCCTACCCTGATTTTGGGCCCTTGTAGGTCCAACATAATAGCTGTGTTTTTCTGGTATTTCTTTGCAATTTTCCTAATGCTTTTTACTACTTCCTTTACTTCCTGTTTATTGCTATGGGAAGTATTAATCCGTGCTATATCCATTCCGCCCAGTATAAGGTTTCTTAGCGAGTTTTCATCCTTGCAAGCAGGACCAATAGTACAAACAACTTTTGCTTTTCTCATGACAAATTTTCCTTGGCTATATTCCATAGTTTATCTTTTTCATTCAAAGGCATACTTTTAAAATCCAAATTATGCTCTTTGGCATACTTTTCCATATAATCAAAACGTTCAATAAATTTTTTGCAGGTATTTCTTAAGCTTAGCTCACAGTCAATATTCTTCTGTCTACTGAAGTTGACTATTGAAAACAATAAATCGCCAAGCTCTTCTTCTATATTATTCTTGCTGCCATTTATTTCAGTCTCCAGCTCCCCTACTTCTTCCTTTATTTTTTTAAAAACATCCCCTGTATTGTCCCAGTCGAAGCCCAGCCTAGCAGCCCTCCTTTGGATTTCAAAAGCATAATGCAAAGCCGGCAGTATCTTAGGAATATTTGAAAATATCGAATCCGTCTTATTGTTCTTTTCCTTTCTTTCCTTTTTCTTTATATCTTCCCAGTTGGCTAGTACTTCGCCAGAATTTTTGACTTTCTGGCCTCCAAAAACATGGGGATGCCTCCTGTACAGTTTTTTTATAATTAACCTAAGCACATCATTTATATTAAAACTTCCCTCTTCTTTACCTATCTGGCTGTGAAACACTACTTGAAGCAACAGGTCACCCAACTCTTCCTTCAACTCAGACATATTTTTTTCTTCTATTGCTTCAATTACTTCATATGATTCTTCGATTAGATTTTTTTTCAGACTTTCATGGCTTTGTTCCCTGTCCCACATACAACCATCAGGGCTCCTCAGTTTTTCCATTATCTTTAGGAGGATTGAAAAAAGCTTATTGCTGTTATTAATTTTATCAATGTTTTTTAAATCTTGTCCATTAAGATTCCGGATTGCCATCTTCCTCATTTCTAGTCAGGGAGCTTTCATATTCTACATTATATTCAATCTCTGCCTCATCGAGCAGGCCGTACACAAAATCTTCCCATGCCTCTGACTTTTTCTCATTTACTAAATACTGCTTAGCAGTTTCCTCTACATCTTCATATTCTTCTATATATTCTTCCTGCTTGTCAGTTACTTTTAATATATGATAACCATAAATAGTTTCTACCGGACTGCTAACTTCCCCTGCTTCAAGTTGAAATGCCATATCTTCAAATTCTTTTACCATCTGGCCCTTAGTTATATAACCTAGGTCACCACCATTTTCAGCACTTAAAGCATCATCAGAATATTCCTTAGCTACTTCAGCAAAATCTTTTCCTTCCTCAATTTCAGACTTTATAAATTCTATTTTATCCAGGGCTTCTTTTTTCTCCGCCTCGCTTGCCTCTTGGCCACTCTCATTATACTGCGCCAATATATGACTGACTTTTACCTTTTCCGGCACCTTAAAATAAATTTCCTTGTTTTGTTCGTAAAAATCTTTTATTTCCTGTTCGCTAATTTCTATGTCTCCGGTTACTTCATTATATATTTCTTCCCTTAAAGTCTGATCTCTCAATTCATTTTTAAAGAATTCAATTTCAAAACCCCTGCCTTCCAGTTCCTGCTCCAAGGCTTCTTCAGAAGTATAGGATTGTGCTATCTCCTGGTATTTTTGCTCCACTTTCTCTTGCCCTACTTCTATGCCTTTACTGCTAGCATAATGTTTTAACAATGTTATTACTATAAGAGAGTCAATAATATTTGCCTTTATTGATTCCAGTTGTTCTTCATCGTTTTCCAGCACATTTTCAGTATCCTGGGATTTTACAAAATCCAGGTAGGTATCCACCTGCTCTTGGGTTATCTTTTCCCCGTTTACTACTGCCACTGCTTCTGAACACCCAACCAGAACTATTGAAAATATAATTACACAAATAATTAATCCTATTACAAATTTGTTGATATTTTTACCCAATTTTAATACCTCTTTCCTTTTTTAAATTTATGGAACTTATTATATCATCTAAAACATTATAAACTAAAGCCAAATCAAAATTTTTATCCTCCATCTGCAATAGTAGTTCTTTGCCTTTTATATCATATTTTATGCCACTATGTAACTTACTGATATTCTTAATATCTTTTATGGGCAAGTTTACTTTCTTAAGTACTATGCTCCTACTTTTGGAGAAAGTAAGACTGCCAATTTTTGCCTTTTTCATTAAATTTTTAATTTTAGAAATATTTATCAAATTTTTAAAACTTAATGGTATCATACCGTGCCTATCTTCTACCTGTCTTTTTATCTTCTCAATTTCTTTTATGCTTTTTGCACTCCCCAGCCCTTTATATATGTTAATTCTTTCGCTTTCTTTTCTAATAAAAGTTTTTGGGATATAAGCGCTGACAGGAATCTCTATCTGTATATTTAAGTCCTCTTCCACTTTTTTCCCTTCCAGTTTCCCTATCTCTTCCCTAATAATCTGGCAATACATTTCAAAACCCACACTATCCATATGCCCATGCTGTCTAGGACCTAAAATTTCTCCGGCTCCCCTTATCTCCAAATCCCTTAAGGCAATATTATAGCCTGAACCTAGTTCTGTGTTCTCGGCCAAGGTTTTCAGCCTCCTCAAGGCAGTCAAAGTTAAGCTTCTTTTAGAAGGATAAAAGAAATAAGCGTAAGCCTTAGTAGAAGTCCGTCCCACTCTTCCTCTTAACTGGTACAGCTGCGAAAGCCCAAACCTGTCAGCATTTTCTACAATCAAGGTATTCACATTCCCAATATCCATGCCTGACTCTATTATAGTAGTAGTTAGGAGCACATCATATTTTTTTTCCACAAAATCTTCCATTATGCCCTCTATCTTTGAACCGGCCATTTGCCCGTGGGTGACAGCGATGGTGGCACCAGGCACTATTTTTCCAAGTTGTTCTTTTTTGCTATCAATATGTTCAACCCTGTTGTAGACATAATAAACCTGGCCTCCTCTTCCTATCTCCCTTTCTATAGCCTGCTTTACAATGTAATTGTCCTTTTCACCTACAAAAGTCTCAATAGGATTTCTTCCCTCTGGATGAGTGTCTATCAAAGCTATATCCCTTATACCCGTTAAAGACATATACAAAGTCCTTGGTATAGGGGTGGCACTTAAGGTAAGCACATCCACATTTTTCTTAAATAACTTTATTTTCTCCTTGCTATTTACCCCAAACCTTTGTTCCTCGTCAATAATAATTAACCCCAAATCCTTGGGCTTGATATCCTTTTGGAGTATCCTGTGGGTTCCAATAACCATATCTATTTTGCCTTCATTAAAAGCCCTAATTATTTTCTGCTGCCTACTTTTTTTCCTGAATCTTGAGAGCACCTCTAAGATCACTGGAAAACTGTCATACCTTTGCTTGAAAGTATGATAATGCTGGTCAGCAAGTATGGTGGTTGGAACCAGCATCATCACCTGCTTTCCATTCTCAATTGCCTTAAAAGCTGCCCTTATAGCCACTTCGGTTTTCCCAAAACCCACGTCACCACATATAAGCATATCCATTGGCTTGGGCTTTTCCATAGCTTGCTTAACTTCTTTTATGGCATTAAGCTGATCCTCTGTTTCCCTGAAAGGAAACAGACTGTCTATTTCTTTTTGCCAGGGGCTATCTTCCGGGAAAGCATACCCTTCCCTGGATTGCCTTTCAGCATAAAGCTTCGAAAGGTTAACTGCCAGTTTTTTAACAGAATTTCTGACCTTTTTCTTGGTATTTTCCCACTGTTTTGAATTAAGGGTGGTAATAGTGGGATTTTCTTTGCCTATATACCTATTTATCCTGTCTGACTGCCAAGTTGGCACATATAACTTATCATTATTTGCATATTCTAAAAGAAAATAATCTTTTTTATGTCCATTAATTTTCCTAGAAATTATGTCTACATATTTTCCAATCCCATGAGTTTTGTGGACAATATATTCACCTGATTTAAAATCTTCGAATTCTTTTAGGGAGGCCAGTTTTTTATCAGGAATTTTTCTTTCTTCCTGCTCATAGATATCCAGCTCCCCATACAGAGAACAGCTTTCGGATTCAAACCCCTTATTTAGTTTATGCCTGCACAAATTAACGACGTTATTTTCTGCCCGTACCCTCTTTTTCAACGCTTTAAAGGATAAGCCACTTCCGGTAAGAATTTCTTTTACCTTACTCATCCTTTTTTTACTTTCAATGGATATGTATATCTTTTTATTTCTGTCTTTTTTTAAATTATTTATAAAAGTACTGGCATTTCCATAGCTTTTCTTCTGGCCATTAATGGTAAAAGCAAAATCAACTCTGCTTTCAGGATTTGTTCTAGTTAAGAGGCTCAGGTTGAGATTGTATCCGGCAGATTGCATAAAATTAGTAGAAATCAGAAATCTTTCTACATCTTCCAAGTCATTGCAGACTAATTTATCCCTGCTACTATTTAATATTTTATATAATATGTCCTTGTCACTCTTAAGCTTTATCTGTACCTCTAATGGGTCACATATCACTAAATTGAAGCTGCCTACCCGCATTTTTAAGAAATCTATAAAGCTTATATAATTTCTGCTGTCTCCAATCTCCCAGGGATTTGACATTGGCAAGATAGAAATCCCCTTTTTTCCTTCTATTTTTTTATGGCTTGCGGGATCAAAGGAATAAATTGCAGATATTTCATCCCCGAACAGGTCTACCCTTACCGGATTTTCGGTGGTCAGGCCATAAACATCAATTAATGAACCCCTTACACTAAATTCCCCCCTGTCATAAACCATGTTTACCCTGTCATATCCCCTGTTTGCAAGAGCAGAAATTATCCGTTCCCTGGAAATCTTAGACCCTTTTTCCAAATTAAAAACTTTAGAACCGTCAACTTTATCTGTATCCAGTAAATTCATGAGAGCATTTATGCTTGAAAATATTAGGAAGGGGGAGCTTTTGTAGTTGTTAATTTTTTTTATAACCCTTAGCCTCTCAGCTACATCCATAACGTCTGAAGCCTTGCCTTTAGCAAAAATGCTACTACCTAGACTTGGAAAGTTATATATGCTGTCCCCTGTAAGGTGGCTTGTTTCCCCCGCCAGTCCTGTTGCCCGGTCTGAGGTAGATGAGACCACTAAAGTGGGCAGGCCATAGTGTTTATGGCAAGCAGAAATAATAAAAGGCCAAACATCTTCACTAATAGCGGCAACAATTCTTGGGTTATTTTTTTTGTTCAACACCTCTAAAAATTTATTCCATTGTGGTTGACTGCAAAATAAGTCAAGCATATAGCATCACCAGCCTAAATTAGTAAGTGCAGTAAAAATAATATAATAGATATTACGGAGGGTAAATTAATTATATTTGTTCATTGCAAAATCAATACCAAAGCTTATGTAGTCTTTTAGTGCATCTACTGCATCAACTTTAACCAACTCCAGCTCTTTTACATTTTTTTTTGAAAAATCCTCCAAAACATAAATTGAGGGGTTTTTCCTTCCGGGGGGTCTTCCAATCCCAATCCTCAGCCTGTCAAAATCCTTACTGCCAATAGATGACATTATAGAGTTCAGGCCCTTATGGCCTGCAGTGCTTCCATTTGCTTTAAACCTGATCTTTCCAAACTCTATATCCAGGTCATCATGTATAACAATTATTGACTCAATATCTTTATAGTGGCCTAACAGCGAAGCTACCGCAGATCCACTATTATTCATAAAAGTTAAAGGTTTGGCCAACAAAAGCTCTTTGCCTCTATATTCCAGCTTTATAAGTTCTGAATTAAACTTATTAAATTTGGAGGATCTTCTAAAGCCTTTTGAAAAAGCATCCACAACCATAGACCCAACGTTATGCCTGTTCAGTGCATACTTTCTTCCTGGATTACCTAATCCAACCAATAAAAACATTATTATTAGCTTTACTCTTCTTTGGGGGTTTCCTCTGGCTCTTTTGCCTCTTCCTCTGAAACTGGAGCTTCCTCTTCTTTTTCCCTTCCAATAATTTCAGGTTCTTCTTCTACTTCTTCTACCTCTTCTTCTTCTTCAATTAATTGTGAAGGATGTATTACAGAAACCACAACTTCATTGGGATCATTTAGAACTTTGATATTGTCCTCTACTTCTATATCTCCGACCCTTACAGAATCCCCAATTTTTAGTTCCTGGATATCGTATTTAATGCTGTCGGGTATATCCCTTGGCAAGCATGAAACATGCAGCTCTCTTAAGCTGTGCTGGATTACTCCCCCTTCTTCTTTTACCCCAATTGCTATATCATCATTGATAATTTCAATAGGTACTGAAGTTTCAACTTCTTTTTCCATTTCAATTCTTAAGAAATCCAAGTGTAAAAAATCCCTGGATATAGGGTCCCTTTGCATATCCTTTAATATTACAGACTCTGTTTTCTTTGAATTATCAATAGATATATCAAATATCAAATTCAGGGTTCCCTCGCTCCTTAAAATTTCCTTAAATTTTTTAGCATCTACTTTGATATTTACAGGGTCTTTTTTCAGGCCATATAGGACGGCAGGAATAAAATTTGCCCTCCTTAACCTCCTGGAAGCATTGTTTTTTAACTCTTCTTTGCCTCTTTTGTCTACTGTTAGTTCTAATGTCTCCATTTATATTACACCTACCTTATACTAAATTTTCACCTTTGAATAATTCACTTACAGATTTGCAATAATAAACTTTTTTTATAGTTTTTGCAAGCAAGGGAGCAATAGATACCACTTTAATCCTTTTAGGATTGTATTGTTTCCTTATAGGCAAGGTGTCAGCCACTATTATTTCTTTAGCCTTTGATTTTTGAAGGGTCTCAATTGCATAATCCGAAAAGATCGGATGGGTGGCAGCAGCATAAATATTTCTGGCACCTTTTTTGGTAAGCATTTCAATAGCTTCCAGCAATGTTCCGCCTGTGTCTATCATATCATCAAAAATTACAGTATCCCTTCCTTTTACTTCTCCTACCAGATGTTCGATCTCTGCAACATTCTGTGCTGGCCTCCGCTTGTCAAAAATAGCCATTGGGTAATGGAGCAGTCTTGCTAAAATGCTGGCCCTTTTAACGCCTCCCACATCAGGACTAACCACTACCCCGTCTTTTAAGTTCTTCTTCCTCAAATATTTTGCAATTATAGGTATTGCAGTAATGTGATCTACGGGGATATCAAAAAAACCCTGTATGGTAGCAGTATGTAGGTCTGTAACAATCAACCGGTCCAAGCCTGCAACCGAAAGGAGGTCTGCAACCAGTTTTGCGGTAATAGGTTCTCTTCCCTCTGACTTCTTATCCTGCCTGGCATAGCCGTAATGGGGTATAACTGCATTAATCATTCCCGCTGAGGCCCTCTTTAGAGCATCTATCATTATGAGGAGCTCCATTAAATAGTCATTTACAGGTTCACTGCAGGTTTGAACCACAAATACGTCCGCTCCCCTTACAGATTCATCAAATTTTACATATATTTCCCCATTTTTAAATTTAGTCCTGGTTACTTTTCCCAGGTTGATATTTAAACTTTTGGCAATTTTTTTGGCAAGCTCAATATTGGAAGAGCCAGAAAAGACCATCATCCTTTTATTAGTTGGGTAATCTCTCATTTATTATCTCCTCTTTTTTCAATTTCTTTTTTTCTTCTATACCTTGTGGCGCCATCCTTAATATTTTTTTGCTCTCCCCTCTCAATAGCTAAAGAATTTCCGGGTACATTTTCTGTAATTACTGAGCCGGCTGCAACAATAGCGCCTTTTCCTATCTTTACAGGGGCAATAAGCATCGTATCTGAACCAATAAAAACTCCATCTTCAATAATGGTCTTGCTTTTACTATAACCATCATAGTTAACAGTAACACATGATGCACCAACATTTACCCCAGCTCCGATTTCAGTATCACCCACATAGCTAAGGTGGGGAACTTTGCTTCCTCGGCCCACCATCGATTTTTTAACTTCACAAAAACCGCCTATCTTTACCTTGTCTCCAGTAACTGTATCCGGCCTTATATAGCTATAGGGTCCTATATTGTTATTCTTTCCAATTTCAGAGCCAATGATTACAGAAGCATTAATCCTGGTTCCGTTGCCCACAACAGTATCAGTGATTTGGCAAAATGGGCCGATCACAGAATTTTTTTTGATAATGGTCCTCCCCTTTATAAAGCAATAGGGCTCAATAGTAACATCATTTTCAATTTCAGCTTCAGGGTCAATAAAACAATTGCCAGGGTCTCTTATGGTAACTCCCTCCTTCATTAGCTTTTGGTTACGTCTTTTTATCATTAATCTTTCAACCTTTGAAAGCTGCAGCCGATCATTTATTCCAAAAACCTCCCCGTAATCAGCTGCCTTTAATACAGACACTATTTTGCCTTTTCGGGTTAATTTTTTAATTATATCTGTAAGGTAATATTCATTCTGGGCATTATCAGGCTCAATCTCATCTATGCTTTCAAAGAGGACATCCCGGCTGAAGCAATATACTGAAGTGTTTACTTCATTAATTGCTTTTTGGCTGTTATCAGCATCAGCTTCTTCAATTATTTCTTTAACATGGCCACTACTATCTTTAATAATCCTGCCATAGCCTTCAGGATTAGGTACGGTTGCACTAATAAGGGCAGCCACGCTTCCAGTTTTCTTTTTATTTTCTATAAGCTTTTTTAAAGTCTTTCCTTTTAAAAGCGGGCAATCCCCTGCCAAAACAATTATATTTCCACCCATTTGTTTCCTGTGTTTTTTCGCAGCCCTTACTGCATGGGCAGTGCCCAGCTGTTCTTGCTGTAACACAGGTATAACAGCAGGGAAACTTTTTTTTAAATATTCTTCCACCAGGCTTGCTTTATAGCCGATTACTGCAAATATGTTTTTGGGAGTGATTTTGAGGCAAGTATTTAAGATATGATAGAGCATTGGCTTACCAAAAATTTGGTGTAATACTTTTGGCTTTGAAGATTTCATTCTGGTACCTTTACCGGCAGCAAGAATAATTACGCTTAAATCTTTTGGATCCATCCCTTAATTCTTCCTTTTTACAAAACAACCTAAAATTTTAACATATATTTTGCCTTTTATCTAAATCTAATCCAGAAAATTCCCCCCGCTTATATCTCTTGAGATTATCCCATAATCCGGACCAAAATATATGGTTACATATATTAAATTATTGCAATTTTTCCCAAGTATTTCCTTCCTTAGAAAATATGCAGCCCCAGAAGGCCCTTCATTTTCATATACCCGGCTTATGTCGCTGGTTTTTCTTACTTTTACCTCTATTTCTTCTCCGCATTTTTTGCATTTTACCCTAAAAGTTATAAAATTAGCTTCTCTTCCAGAAGGTACCGTAAACATTTTTTTCAAACCGTCCAAAAATCCCATATAACTCCTTATATGCCTTATGATAATTATATTCTAAGGCTTGAGTGAAATATTATCAATTTAGAATTTTACATGCCGGGATTAATTTAATAGAATGGCCCGGATGAAATATAATTTTTCAAAAACAAAACAACTGACGTACCTACTGAATTATTCCCTAAAATCCAGGCTAGCAACAAAATATAGAAAGCCCCTGTTGTGTGGATTTAAGCTTACCAGTAAATGCAACCTAAAATGCAGGCATTGCCCTTTCTGGAGACAGGAATATCTGCCATTCCTTGATTATAAGCACGCCAGGGCAATCCTAGATAAATTACATAAAGACGGCATTAGGATATTGATATTTGAAGGTGGAGAACCCCTTATATGGGAAAAAATAGCCAGTATAGTGGAATATGCTAAATCCCTGTTCTTCGAGGTGGGTATAACAACCAACGGAACTATAGATATGGGCAAGGCAAACCCGGATACCTACTTTGTAAGCATTGATGGCCTAAGGGAGGAGCATGGAAAAATAAGGGGGGAAAATTTTGATATGATTATTAGAAATATAGAGGCTAATAAGCAAAATAAGAAGATAATAGTAAATACCTGCATAAATAGCATAAATTATGCCAGTATCCCTGGGCTGGTTAAATTTTTGGAAGGCAAAGTATATGGAATAACTGTACAATTCTTTTATCCATTTCCTGGCGTAGAAAGCCTGGGTTTAACCTTGGCCCAAAGAGGAAAAATACTTGAAAAATTAATTAGCTTAAAAAAATCAGGACATAGCTTGCTTAACTCATATAACTGCCTGCAAAAAATGAAAGACAACAACTGGGAATGCCACGATTTCCTTGTAGCAAGTGTTGATCCTGATGGAACCATTAATTATGGGTGTTACCTTAAAAACAGGATTGAGGATATATCATGTAAAGGCTGTGGCTATGCTGCACACTGTGAAATATCACTTGCTTATTCTTATAGCCTAAACGCAATTAGCACAGCAAAAAATATATTTTGGGGCTAAAGATTGGCCCTTTCCAACTTTAATAGTTTTTCTTTCCGCTGTATACCAGAACTAAAATTGCCAATACTGCCGTCACTTTTTATAATCCTGTGGCAGGGAATAATTATCATTGTAGGGTTTTTAGCCATGCAACTGCCTACTGCCCTGCAGGCTTTGGGGTATCCGCTTATCCGTGCCAGCTGGCTATAGCTTAATTTTTTTCCATATTCAACTTCTTTTAAGCTATATAGCACTTTCCTCTCAAAAGCAGTAAAGCCTCCGAGTTCCACCTCAATGCTAAATTTTTTTAATTTGCCGGCAAAATAAAGGATCAGCTCTTTTCCAAGCTTTTCAAATTTCTTTGAAATAAATTTAATATCAGAGCCATTTTTTAAATTATTTACAAAATTTATATAATTCTCCCATATCCCAAGAAAAATTAGCCTGCAGTTTCCATCCCATAAATAAAAAAGCTTGTCAATGGTGGAATTAAAATCGAACTTGTAAACTATTCTTGTTTTCATTTTTTATTAAAAACAGGTTTTAGCAGTAAAGAAATTAAAAAGATAAAGGCACTAACCATTATAATAGTGGCGCCAGAAGCCAGGTTTAAATAATAAGATAAAACCAGCCCGGATATACTACTTACAAATCCGAACAGTATCGAAAAAAAAACCATCTGGATAAAATTAGAGCTTATATTTTTCGAAGATGCTGGGGGGATTACCACCAGAGCGCTTACCAATATTATACCCAAAATTTTAGTAGAAATTATAACGGTGGTGGCTAGTAGAATTATAAATATATAATCATATAAGACTACTTTAATTCCCTGTATTCTAGCAAGTTCCCGGTCAAAAGTAATAAAAATATATTGCTTAAAAAATAAACTCAATAGGGTTAGCACTAAAATGCCCAAGCCTAAAGAAAGGTATAAATAAAACCTGTCCACAGCAAGTATGTTTCCAAATAAATAACTCAAAAGGTCGGGCTTGTAGCCTTCAATAAGACTAATTACCAAAACCCCTATTGCCATAGAGGAAGGCAGAAAAATCCCTATTATAGTATCTACGGAAAGTACGCTCTTATTTTTTAAAAAAGAGACCAGTATACCGATAATTACCCCAAAAATTACCGCAGTAACCATCGGATTTAAACCCATAAAAAATCCTATGGCAATACCGGCTAATGATGAATGGGCAACTGCATTTGCAAAAAAAGACATCTTGTTAAGAATTACAAATACCCCAATAAAAGAACAAGTAATTCCTATTATTATTCCCGAAATTAAAGCTCTCTGCATAAAGGGATACTGCAGTAAATCTAGCATATTATTCTCCAAATAGCCTACATCTTTCTATGTCTTCCCTGGTTAATTGATCCTGGGGTTTTTCCAGGCATTCCCGGTGTTTGAAAATGCCAAAGTCCTTTCCGTAAACATCTTCAAAATTTTTTTTAACCAGTACTTCTCCAGGCTTTCCAAAAGCCACCAAGATCCTGTTTAAGGCAGCAATTTTATCCGCATATAAGTTTACTACTGTAACATCATGCGATACCAGAACTACAGTTAAATCTTCTGACTTTTTTAGATTATCCACTAATTCATAAAAATTTTTTTCTCCTTTAACGTCAACCCCAGCCAAAGGCTCATCAAAGAATATTATTCTAGGGTTATTGGCTATAGCTCTGGCTATCAGGACTCTCTGTGTTTGCCCTCCTGACAGTGACCCTATGCGGTAATCCAAGTAGCCCTCCATTCCAACCTGCTTTAATACAGATAAAATTCTTTCCCTCCTTTTTTTAGACTCCCTGATCCTGCTGCCAATGGCAATATCTATAATTTCGTAAACAGTTATGGGAAAAGTCCGGTCAAAATCAAATTTTTGGGGCACATATCCCACAATACCTTTAAGTGAAGACATTTTTTTGGTAGGCTTACCAAAAATATTTACTTCTCCGCTATGGGGAATTATATTTAAGATAGCCTTAATCAGGGTAGTTTTACCTGATCCGTTAGGACCAATTACAATCAGGAAATCCCCTTTCTCAATTGAAAAACTAATATCCTCCAAGATATTTTTATTTCCGGCCTTTACAGATAAATTATTTATTTCTAATGCATTATCAGACATGATTTAGCTATTTAATTTTATAAAATGCTCAATCGAGCGGTCATAGGTTTTTTCAGCCTTGCTGTCAAAATAACATGCAGGCAATTCCCCTGATTTTCTGTGATAAGCAATGCATTCACAGCAAACACCTTTCCTGGAGCAAGACTCATAGGTGCAATTGCAAATTTCCAAGTTTTCTTCTTCTCTACATTCCATTATTCCTATCTCCCTTTCTGTTAGTATTCTATTCCTTTTATTGCTTTTATTCCTTTCTCGTATGCATGTTTTATTGACTTCATTTCTGTGACCGTATCTGCTATTTCAACTAAGCTGTCAGGTGCCTTGTTTCCAGTTAGAATAATTATAAGGTTTTTAGGCTTATTTTTTAACAGGTTTATTAAGTCAGATGCTTTTATTAAATTATAGCTTAGCAAATTAAGGATTTCATCTAAAATTATCATATCATAAGTGCCTCTATTTATTTTCTCTTTAGCATATTTAAAAGACTCTCTGGCATTTCTTTTTTGCTCCTTGGTTATAACTGGTATGCCCTGGTTAAATTCAATAAACCCAATACCCAATTTTTCAACTTCTATCTGTGGAATGCTTTTCAATGGCTCAAGCTCGCCTGATTTCCAGGAGCCTTTAATAAACTGAAGTATTAAAACTTTCAAGTTATGCCCTGCAGCCCTTAGGGCAATACCCAAGGCAGCAGTTGTTTTTCCCTTGCCGTCACCAGTATTTATTAAAATTAAGCCTTTTTTGTTTTTAGCCATATAATGATTTTAATAAAAAAAACCCTTTATTAAAATCGCTGATTTATAATTTTATATAACAAATCCATGTCCATATTTTTCCTAAAAATATCAGCCAGCATATCATATTGCCTTTGCTTGTAAGAATAATAGGAATCCATGCCCGAGGCTATATTAAATTTTATATTATTTAAATTTGCAATTTTTTCTAAAATTGCCTTCCTCAACCCAAAATTGTCAAACAATCCATGTATATAGGTTCCCAAAACTAAATTATTCAACTTCCTGTCCACATGGATACATCCATCCTCTTCATCTATTTTTCTGTCTTCCCTTTTAAAAATATTAAATAACCTTAATATTTTTGGATCCCTTATTTTGGATTTACCCATATGTATTTCATAGCCTTTAAAACTCCCCGGATGGGTTCCGCCAAATATATTTAACGCTTCCTTGCCCAGATTGAATTTTACCTGAGAAGTATTTTTTATATCCTGGAATCCAGTTTCCATGTTAAACAGCCCCAGGCCTTCTGCTTCTTTTATATTGGATTCCCGGCCATATTCATCCTTAACTTTTGTCCCCAGCATCTGATAGCCCGCACAAATTCCAATTACTGAAACCCCGTTTTTATGCATTTTCCTTATTAACCCCTTAAATCCCGACTGTTCCAGATAAAGCAAGTCTCCAATTGTATTTTTACTCCCCGGTATAATTATTAAGTGGGGGTTGAAATTTTTTAAGTCTGCCGGATTTTTAACATACAATAAATTAACCCCTTCTTCTACTTCCAGGCAATTGAAATCCGTAAAATTTGAAACATGGGGAAGATACACCACTGCTATATTTAATTTATTTTGTCCAAAATTCTTCTTTTTCTGGTTCTCCCGTTCAAGGTTTACAGAATCTTCTTCATCCAGGATAATATTATTATAGTAAGGAATGGTACCAATAACTGGAAGCCTCAATTTCTTTTCAATCCAATCAGTGCCGGGCTTTAGTAGATTAATGTCCCCCCTGAACTTATTTATCAAAAGCGCTTTAATGTATTTGCGGTATCTTCTTGGAAGTATTTTAACTGTTCCATAAAAGCTTGCAAAAATGCCGCCCTTATCTATATCTCCTAATAGAATTACAGGTGACCTTGAAATTTCTGCAGTCCTCATGTTTACAATATCATTATCCAGCAAGTTAATTTCAGCCGGGCTTCCAGCCCCTTCAATTACTACATAATCAAACCTTTCCTTCAGGGCGATAATTGTTTCCTTAATTTTATCCAAGAAATATACTTTCTTTTCATTGTATTCAGCAGCAGTCATATTTTTTACCACTTTGCCCATAAATATTATCTGGGCTTCCTTGTCTTTTACTGGCTTTATAAGTATTGGATTCATGGAAACCTCAGGAGCAATTCCACAGGCTTCAGCCTGCATTACCTGTGCTCTTCCCATCTCTCCTCCGCTAGAAGTAGCAAAGGAATTTAAGGCCATGTTCTGTGACTTAAAAGGACAAACACTGTAGCCATCTTGCTTTAGTATCCGGCAAATTGCAGCAACTGCTACACTTTTCCCCACATGTGAACCCGTACCCTGGACCATTATAGATTTATTTACCATTAACATCCTCCAGAATTGATAAGATATCTGTCTCCTGACTTATCCTTGTAGCTCCCCTTTCAATTATCTTACGGTAAAGGGAAGAAGCTTTACCGCCAGTATGGTCCCTTTGCCCGATGCTTTCTCCACTTATTACAATCACCTTCTTTTTTTTATCTAAAGCCTCTTTAACTGATACCAAGTTTGAAAAATTTCCATTTCCTATTTCTATAGGGGGAAGTATAACAACCTCGCTCAAATTTATTAATTCCAGATTCTTATTTTGCGCATAAAGGCTGATAGGCGAGAAAGGAGCTTCGCTCACATAAGGAATCCCCAGGGTTTCGCAGGTAGCCAGGTCAGTATCCAGGTTATTGACAACTCCACAGGATACAATATAGCCTTTTCTGTACAAGCTGTTAATAATAGGGGACCCAGCACCTCCTCCCCCAATTACATGTATCCTTAAGTCCCTGGTTTTGCCTTCTCTTTGTGGATGTGTACTAAATGTAGGATTGATATAAATTTTTCCAGTAAAAGGATTTTTAGCCACGTAAACTTCACTTGAAAAAACCCTTTCAATATTTTCTTCATTTACTACATCACTGGTATTTCCATATTTGAATATTCTTCCATCCTTTAAAAACATGACTTTCCTGCTATACTGAATTGCCAAATTGATGTCATGAAAAATTCCTATCACCGTTTTTTTATCCACTATATTTAATTTGTGGAAAAGCTCTAAAAGCTCAATCTGAAAATTGATATCCAGATGGGCTGTAGGCTCATCTAGCAAGAGTATAGGAGTATCCTGGACCAGTGCCTGGGCTATAATTACCCTTTGTTTTTCACCTCCCGAGAGCTCATTGTATTTCCTTTCGGCAAACTCTGATATTTTAACCTTTTCCATTACTTCCTCTATAAACCGGTTGTCTTTCTTGCTAATAGCCTCAAACTTGCTGGAATAGGGATATCTCCCCATAGATACCAGTTCTTTCACAGAAAAATTAAAACCAGGACTGGTGGATTGGGGAACAACAGCTACAAGTTTTGCAACTTCTTTCGGCCGAAGCCGGTCAAGGCTTTTGCTGTTTATGGTAATATTGCCCTCAAATTTTTTCAGTACTTTGCTTAATATGTTTATAAGGGTACTTTTTCCAGATCCATTTGGCCCCAGTATGGATATAAAGCTACCCTGCCCTACATTAAAGCTTACATCCCTTAAAACTTCATTGCCATCATAGGAAAAGCTTATATTTTTTACCTTCAATATGTCCATTTAGAAAACCTGCTTTTTTGATCTTATAAGCAAATACAGGAAAAAGGGGACTCCTATTATTGACGTAATTATACCCACCGGTATCTCCCTTGGGGAAAGCATAGTTCTTGCAATGGTATCTGACACTAAAAGTACAATACCTCCAGCCACAGCTGAGGTGGGGTATAAGATTTTATGGTCCGGGCCCACTATCAGCCTTAGGATGTGGGGAGTTATCAGTCCCACAAATCCTATTAAGCCGCTTACTGAAACTGCTGCTGCGGCTATCAGGGAAGCCAATATTAATAACAGCCTTTTAACATTTTCTGTATTCACCCCCAGCTGGGTAGCCCTCTCATCCCCTAGTGATATTATATTTAAGTCGTTTAAAAAAAATGAAGATATAATAAGGAGGAGAACTACTATTGGGAATATTACAAAGAACTGTTGCCAGCTTGCTGCTGTCAGCCCACCCATGAGCCAAAATATTACCTTTGCAAGGTCATGAGCCTCAAACATCAGTATAAAAGAATTAATGGAACTCAAAAGAGCACTTAATGCCACTCCTGATAGAAGCAATGTTAGCACAGATACCCTATTTCTAACCCTTGAAATATTATAGACAAGAAAAGTAGTGGCAATGGCTCCTAAAAAGGCAAATAAGCTAACTGATGAAATATTAAGTATCCTGATTCCGGTAGCAATAAGCAATCCTATAGTTGCCCCGAATGACGCTCCCGCTGAAACGCCAATTATATAAGGGTCAGCCATGGGATTTCTAAATATTCCCTGGAAGATAACCCCTGAACTGGCTAGGGCTATGCCTACCAAAATAGATATAAAAATTCTGGGGAGCCTGATTTTGGTTATTATATCAAAGTACTGTGGTTTTATATCACTAATGTTTATAAAATTATTTATCCCCGGTACATAGCTTCCGAATATCTTTGCTGTATCTTTAAAGCTGAGGTCTGCAGACCCTATAGAGGATGCAAAAATAACCAGGAAAAATAAAATGATTACAAGTACCATCAAGTACCTTATAATCCTTTTTACATTCTGCATAATAACTTCCCCAACACCCTAAATGCTATACCCAATCAATAGCTTAAAACATTACTTATATTTACAAAAAAAAGCTCCCCACTTTTTAGCAGAGAGCTTACCATTCCATTAAAAAAATTACTCCCTTTCTACCGAAGTGGCGTAATATTTATCTTCTGCCACCAGGTCTCCTGACTTTTGGGACATTACCCTTTGCCTTCCCAGCTATAGCCAGTGGCTCATATAAAGGGTACTCACCCAATCACAGTGGCGGGACCGTTCCAGATTCTAACTGGATTCCCTTGAAAAGCAGAAATATAATAAATTGTAAAATTAACTATGGATAATATAGCACAGATTGGCCTAAAGATATATATCCTTTAAACATTTGCGCTAAATTTTTTTACCAGGTGAGCATATTTAAGGGAAATAAGCTATTATTAATGCAACTCAATAAACCATTTTCAAAGCTATTGCCAGAACCTTCATGCCTATACCCAGACCAGATGCAGCTAAAAGTAGGTAAGCTAATAAATTTAGCTATTACAAGGTACAGAGCTAAAATTAAATGAAAAATTAATACACACTTTTCCCTAAATATGCTAAAAATTTTTAAAAGCCAAATTTATTTAGTTTAAACAGCAGTAAGAGAGATGGTAACTATTTACCTTCGGTTTTTCTGTAATTTAAAATTATATCTTCTACTGGCTCATTGTCATGAATTAACCTCTCTTTAAGCTCAGACTCTAACCTAAAGTCATGCCTTTCAATAGCTTTTTTTGCAATGTCTAGCTGCATATGCTTGGGGTATACAGAAAGCAAGCCCCCGATTTTTAAAATCCTGCTTACCTCTATTAATAATTTCTGCCTTTCGGCTTCTGAAAAGTAATACGGATGCAGCACATCATACAGGAAAACTACATCAAGTATCCCAGTGCCTATAGGGACTTTTACTTTATCCCGTGAATGAATTATTACTACATTATCTAATTTGCAGGCATATATTTTTTTCCGCAATCCTTCTAAGGCCTCTTGGTTCTTATCTATTGCATATACTATGCCTCCGCTTCCTATAGCCTTTGCCAAAGGGATTGTATAGTTGCCCTTGCCGCAACCAAAATCAAGTATCTTCTGGCCTATTCTTATCCCAATTTTCTCAAAAAAATACACCGGGAACCCAACAATCATTTTATATTATGAACATATACTCATAATAATAAAAAAGAGTCTTCCTTTCAATAAGGAAATATTGACCTATAATTCTTCTTTATCCTGTAGTTTTTCAGTAGCTCAAATATCCGGGGGTTGCCAAAAAGTGTTCCTTGCTTCTTGCTGGCGGTAGAATAGTAAAAAACTACCCTCCATATTTAAATTAAAATAAATAAAAGTAGCCTTCTTTTATTTTTCCTTTACATGCCTGGCTACCAGGTCCCCAACTTCTGAAGTACTATAACCCATTTTTCCAGCGCTTAAGCTATCTATTTGGGTACAGGTCTTTGAGACGGCTTCTTCTATTGCTTTTGCTGCCTCATTTTCACCAAGATGCTTTAGCATCATCCTTCCAGCTTCAATTGCAGCTAAGGGGTTTATAACATTCTTTCCCGTATATTTAGGTGCTGAACCACCTATTGGCTCAAACATGGAAGTTCCTGAAGGATTAATATTTCCTCCGGCTGCAATTCCCATACCTCCCTGTATCATGGCACCTAAATCAGTAAATATGTCCCCAAACATATTTGGTATTACAATAACATCATACCATTCCGGGTTCTTAACTGCCCACATGCACGCTGCATCAATATGGTTATAGTCTGTTTCAATACCCGGGAAACTATCCTTCATCTCCATGAAGGCCTTAAACCAGAGGTCACCAACAAAAGTCAATACATTAGTCTTATGAACAAGAGTAAGCCTTCCAGGTTTCCCTTCTTTTTTTCTCTGCATCGCCAGCTCAAAAGAATATTTTAAGCAACGGTCTACCATTCCCCTGTCATATACCATAACCTGTGTTGCAACCTCATTAGGGGTTCCCTTCCTGCTAACTCCCCCGTGACCAGTATACAATCCACCAGTGTTTTCCCTAACCACCAGAAAATCTATATCCTCCGGACTTTTATCCTTAAGCGGGCAGTCCACTCCCGGGTAAAGCTTAACTGGCCTTAAATTTATATATTGGTCTAATGCAAACCTTAATTTAAGAAGTATGCCCTTTTCCAGTATCCCGGGGGCAACATCCGGGTGACCTATTGCCCCAAGGTATATGGCTCTAAATTTTTTTAGTTCTTCTATTTCTTTATCATCTATCGTTTTACCGGTTTTTAAAAATCTGTCCCCACCAAAATCAAATTCAGTAAATAAAAAACCGATCCCAAATTTCTTACCGGCCACATTAAGTACTTTTTTCCCTTCTGCTACAACTTCTGGGCCTGTTCCGTCTCCAGGAAGAATTGCTATATCATAATGTTTTCTATTTGTCATTTTTACCCCATCCAATAATTACTTTAAACAATCATTGCTATATTATATATAAATATTTAATTATTTCACTACATTTTCCAACATAATCTTTTTTTTTCAGAAATAACAGCACTCCCTCCCCTGGAAGCCCGCCACTTATACATTGTCTTCTGGAAATTCTTATAAATACAAATTTCTATTATACTCTATTATAATAAAAATATTAAAACTAACCATGGAGATATGATGTTAAAGAAAATTAACCCTGCCAAAACCAATGCCTGGAAAAAGCTTTTAAGGCATTATAAGGAAATAAAGGATGTTCCCATGAGGGAAATGTTTAAAAATTCCGGAAACAGATTTTCTGACTTTTCCTTGCAATTTGAGGATATCCTGCTTGACTATTCCAAAAACATCTTAACAGAAAAAACTCTTCAGCTTCTTTTTAAATTAACAGAAGAGACAGATTTACAAGATGCAATAGATAAGACGTTCTCTGCAGATAAGATAAATGAGACTGAAAACCGAGCTGTCCTTCATATAGCCCTCAGGAACCTATCCAGCAATTCCGTTATTTTAGATGGAGAAGATATTATGCCTAAAGTTAATTCAGTTCTCGGCAAAATGGAACAATTCTCAGAAAAAATAATATCAGGTAAATGGCGGGGCTATACCGGGAAAAGAATAAAAAATATAGTAAATATCGGCATCGGAGGATCTGACCTTGGCCCCGCCATGGTCACAGAAGCGCTAAAACCTTATAAAAAGAAAAACATAGATACCCATTTTGTTTCCAATGTTGATGGAAGCCATATATCTGAAACCCTTAAAAGGTTAAGTCAGGAGACTACCCTTTTTATGATAGCTTCAAAAACCTTTACCACCCAGGAAACAATGGCTAATGCTAGATATGCCCGGAAGTGGCTTTTGGATACTGCTAAGGGGAGAGAAGATATAAAGAAACATTTCGTAGCAATCTCTACAAACACTTCAGCAGTAAAAGAATTTGGAATAGGCCCGGAGAATATATTTACATTTTGGGATTGGGTTGGGGGAAGATATTCCCTTTGGTCAGCTATCGGTCTTCCTATAGCATGCTCTATAGGATTTTCTAATTTCAGGTCACTTTTAGAAGGAGCACATGCCTTAGATAACCACTTCAGGCAAGCCCCTTTACACAAAAATATGCCAGTTATCCTTGCCCTTGTTGGCATTTGGTATAATAACTTTTTTGGAGCTGATGCCCATGCAATACTGCCATATGACCAGTACATGAAAAAGTTCCCTGCATACCTTCAGCAGCTAGACATGGAAAGCAATGGCAAGTATATAGGAAGGGGTAAAAAAAAGATAAATTACCAGTCAGGTCCAATTATTTGGGGCCAACCTGGAACCAATGGCCAGCATGCATTCTACCAGCTTATACACCAGGGGACAAAACTGGTGCCCTGCGACTTCCTTGCAGCTATATCCAGCCATAACCCTATAGGCAGACATCGTGAAATGCTTCTTTCTAATTATTTTGCCCAGACTGAGGCGCTAATGAAAGGAAAAACCAAAAAACAAGTAATAGAAGAGCTTAAAGCTCAAGGCAAAAATAAGCAAGAAATTGAAAGGATAGCACCATTTAAAGTTTTTGAAGGAAACCGCCCTACTAATTCCATATTATACAGAAAACTTACTCCCAGGACTTTGGGCAGCCTTATTGCCCTATACGAGCATAAGGTTTTTGTACAGGGAGCAATATGGAATATATTTAGTTTTGACCAATGGGGAGTTGAACTGGGGAAAGAACTGGCCAAAAACATTTTACCAGAATTGGAAGGCAAGGGAAAAATTAGCTCACATGATAGCTCCACCAATGGATTGATAAATTATTATAAAAATAACAGTTAAGCGGTCATTAAAAGAAGCTAAATAAAATAACTGTAATAGCCAGATAAATAATCTCTACAATCTGCGAAGTGGCCCCTACAATATCTCCATTAAGACCGCCAATTTTTGAAGTAAAAAACCTTGAAAATACCATTACCGCTAAATAAACTAAAAGGAATATAACCAAAGCCTTCAATAAAGGAATTGCTGCTAGCAAAAATGAATAAACAGAGCTCTTGTAGATAAAAGGATAGCTGCCATTAAAATATACCTCCAGTAAAAAATTAAAGGTTAAAAACGCAATAACTGTGTAAGCAGTAGCCCAGATAAACCGCCTTTTATTGTTTTTCGATTTAAATAACCCTGATAGGCTTTGTTTTTTAACCGGCCGGTAAAAAGATAAAATATATACCATGCTCCACTTGCCAAAAACCGGCATAAATGTCAGCAGCATATAAAAGATTAAAATATTTCCTTCTGTGAGTACATACAGGTAATAAGTAAAACCTATCCTGAGCATCACCGAAAACAATATGGCCAATACCCCGAAAACGCCAATATCACTTTTTTTCATTATTCTGTATATGTCCTGGCCTGTTTTCCCGGAAAAAATGCCATCAAAAACATCAGACAAGCCGTCATAATGCATGCCCCCAGTAATTATGGCCTCAAAGCCCATGACTAAAACTACTACCAATATTGCCGGTAAAAATAAATTAAATACCCAGAAAGTAAGTGCTAAAAAAACTCCCACTATCAAACCAGTTAATGGGAAAAAAGTCAAAGTTCTGAAGAATCCTTCCCTAAGGCAGTACCTATCAGGTATCTTTATTATGGTTAAAAAACCGATAGAATTCAAAAAGTTCTTCATAACCTTATTTCAACCTTTGCTTCAAGCCAGCAATAAAAAAATATACTTGGCCAGCCTGGGAAGCTATTTCTTTATTTATCACACCCATAATATCCCTAAACAGCCTGCCCAGTGGAAATGCTGGCACTATACCCGCACCAACTTCATTTGACACTATAACTGTTTTAAAATTTTTCTTTTTTATTAATTCCAACAAGCCTGAAAAGAAATCCCGGGCATATTCTTCAATTTCTTTTTCCTTCCGGTTACTTAACACTTCCTGTTGCTCTATATCAAATTTTTCCAATATCCTAAACAGTAAGTTTGTAACACAATCCAGCAAAACTACCCCATATCCATCTTCTTCAATTTCATTAAAAATTTCTGCTATATCCTTTATTCCATCCTCCTGCAACTCAAAGGTTCTCCAGCTTTTTGGCCTCCTTTTTCTGTGGGCTTTTATCCTTTTTTCCATTTCTATATCAGTAATTTTTGCAGTAGCAATATAGGCCACCTCGTCAGATAAAGAAGAGGCTAGCTCTTCTGCATATGAACTTTTTCCGCTTCTTGCTCCGCCAAGTAAAAAATATATGTTCTTCATTTTTTTTAGGGAGAGTTAACTATTAACTCTCCCTATAATAGTATTTATATAGATAAAAATAAAATTATATCACTCAACAATTTCAAATTCTCCAAAAATATCCGGATGCATTGCTTTTGCAAACATTAATAGTCCTTTGAGCGTATTATGGTTTGGCCTTACTACAGAATTTTCGGGAACTATAAAAACATTATCTTCTAAAACAGCCTTAACATTAGAAAACCTGGGGTCATCTAAAATAACATCTGCCGTTTTCGCCTCATACATTCCCCCATCTCCAGCAATCATTATCTCGGGATTATTTTCCAACAATCTTTCTACGCTATACTCGATATGTCCCTCAAGGCCGTCAGCAGAAACAATGTTTATTCCTCCCGCCTTAATTATCATATCATCAATAAAAGTGCCTTTCCCTGCACTCCACAAGGGCTCATTGTAGATTTCATAAAATACTTTTGGCTTTTCTTCTTCTTTTAAGCCAGACACCTTTGAATTAATTTCTTCCACTTCCGACCTGAATTCTTCTTCTAATTCCCTGGCTTCTTTTTCTAAGCCAAGCATAAGGCCGATATTTATAATTTCCCGGTAAGCTCCTTCAAAACTTTGTGCTTCAAATGTGTAAACCTTAATTCCAAAATCTTTAACTTTTGCAAAATCGTCATCAGCTTGACCTGAAAGCCTTACAATAACATCGGGATCAGCTTCTGCAATTTTTTCCATATTCAGTCCTTCATAATCGCCGAAGCCTTCCAGACCTTCAGCAAGCGGCTCCTCATTGTCTATACTCCAATTGTCTACCCCTACAACTTTATCCATACCACCTATGGCATCAATTACTTCCAAAACGCTGGGAGCAAACACAATTATAGATTCTGCCGGATTCTCTAGTATAACTTCATTTCCAAGCCCATCAGTAACTGTAATTGGGCTGCTTACTGTTTCTTTTTCTTCAGGCTCGTTTTCCTCAACCGGAACTTCTTTTTCTGCTGCAGTTTCATCCGATTTTTCTGCTTCTGCAGTTTCGTCTATTTCTTCTACTGCTTCTGTAGCATCCTCCACTATTTCAGATGTTTCCTGTTTTTTGCAGCCTATAAAAACAACAGAAACTACCACCATTAGTACTACAATCAATCCAACTGCCCGTAATATCTTTGACATTTTTTCTCCTTTCCTTATTTAAAATTACTTTTCTATTCCCTCTCTGGCAAGGACTCCCTTGGTATAGTAATGTTTTAATTCTCTCATTTCCGTTACCAGGTCAGCTCTTTTTAGTATTTCTTCGCAAGCCATCCTTCCGGTCAAAATAAGTTCGACATTTTTGGGCTTGTTTTCAATTAATTCTACTGCATCCTTAGCTGAAATTAATTTAAAGTATATAGCAATATTTATTTCATCTAGAATCACTACATCATACTTTCCTGAATTTATTACTTGTTTTAATTCATTTAATCCATTCTTCGCATGCTCTATATCAGTTTTAACCGGCTTTCTTTTTATAAAACACCCCCTTCCGTACTGCTTTACCGTTATATTTTCACTTAATTTGCTTAAGGAACTTAACTCTGAATACTCCATCCCTTTTACAAACTGGCCAATAAAGACACTCATATTGCTTCCTGCAGCCCTCAAGGCAAGACCCAGGGCCGCGGTAGTCTTTCCCTTGCCATTTCCTGTATACACATGGGTATATCCAGTGGTTAGTTTTGCCATTTTTCTCCTTTCCAATAAAAAAGCCCTCCACCTCTTTTAGTGGAGAGCCAATTTTGCATTAAAAAACCCCACTCTCTTTCTACCGAAGAGGTGCGATAATCATTTGCCAAACAGGTCTCCTGACTTATGGGTCTATATTTTCCGCCTTCCCGGCAATAGCCAGTGGCATAATGAAAAATACTCACCCAAATACAGTGGCGGGACCGTTCCAGATTCTAACTGGATTCCCTCGTTTAGCAAACAAATATTTATATTTAAATGAACTGGGAATACTATAACATAAAAAGCATAAAAAAAATATACAATTTAGCCAGGTTCTTGATTTTATTTTATATTTTATTTAATATATTAAATTAATACATAAAAATTATTTAAAAAAAAGTAATCAGTGAAAAAGTTTTTTATAATTCTTTTTTTTGGTTTTTTGGTATGGGTAATACCATATGGCATTTCTCTTCTATTAAACTCTGCAGGAAATTCATCTGATGCTTTACATTTTTTAATAGTAATAG
>CAYREF010000019.1:0-35447 GCA_964423265.1 uncultured Actinomycetota bacterium | reverse complement strand
ATCTTAATGGATTTTTTAAAGAAAAATATATTAAATTTTTGTTATTTAAAATAATTCAATAAAATCTATTTCTAAACCTATTATCATTTTGCAGGACATAATTCTGTTCTACTATCTACAAACCTTTCAAATACTTACCAGAAACAGCCCTTGAACTTTTTTGAAATGTTCATCCAGAGTAACAAGCTTTGTACTGTGCTGTAAGGCTAGAGCTGCAATCCAGATATCATTTACAGGAATGGGAGTACCAGCCCTCTTTAACTCACCAAATATCTTTGAGTAAAATTCTGTTGTTTCTTTATTAATATCGTAGACAAGTACCCGTGGCGAATTTAAAAAAATATCCAGCTCCTCCAGGTTTTTTTTCCTTCTCTGGCTAATTTCAAAACCTGCTAGAAGTTCTCCAATGGTAATAACACTAATAGCAATTATTTCTGGCTCTCTCAATAAATCAATAATATCCTCCCGCCCTCTGAGCAGCTCGCTATATATATTTGTATCAATTATGATTCTCTTTAATTCCATAGGTCTTTATCTATTTTTCTTTGTCCTTTTAATTCTATGTTTATTAGTCTGTATTCTTCTTCATCCCATCTTCCTGCCAGTAAATCAAGATCAGTAAATTTATTTTCTTTTTTTTCAAACTTGCCCAATCCTACTGCAGACCTAATAATGGATTTTATATATTTATTTGCGCTTATAGACTCTTTTTTTGCCCGCTTTTTTATTTCCTCAAGTAATTCCTCTTCTAAGCCCCTTATAAGAAAGGATTTCACTGTATCCACCTTCTTTTGGTTTATTATGATATCATTATCATCACTATGATGATATCAGTTAAAAATTATTTTACAAGCGCAGTCCAGATGGAAAAAACTGCCTCCAACTTCCTATAGATATATTCAGTTTATTGGTAAATGGTAACATGAATTTCCCAACCTCTAATAAGGCTTTTAACTTCCAGCCTTAATTTGAAAAAAACTCTTGGAAATTCTAACTTTTGCATATACAATATTAGTAAGAAGTAAGGAGTAAGATAAATGGCAAATGAAATGAAGAAAATAAAAGTAACTTCCAAAGGACAGATAACAATCCCTTGGGAAATAAGGGATAAGCTGGAAATAAAAAATGGAATGTACCTGGGAGGATTTATAAAAGAGGGCAATATAGTGTTAAAACCCCTGCCTGATAGCAATAATAAGGCCAAATTGTTAAGCTATGCATACCAGGAAAGCAAGGATAATATAGGGCTTGCCAGAGTAAGGGAAATGACCAAAGGCTTTAACCTTAACCTGCAAAAACAAATAAGAAAGCTTAGAGAAGAGGAAACCGGTGACAATAAATAGGCATTTTATCGACACCAGTGCTTTGTTCAAGAGATATGTGCTGAAGAAAGGCACCAACAAAATAGATAATGTTTTTATGCAAAAAGGTACTATTTTCATTGCAGATCTGACCATTATAGAAGTTGTCTCTAATTTAAAAAGGAAAAATGAAATTTCTAGTGAACTGAATAGAGAAGTTTATGATAAAATAAAAAGCGAATTTTTTAAAAATATATCTGATGGCATAATAAAAATATCTGAGACAACCTCCAGCACTATTATTAAAGCAGTAAGTCTTATAGACAAAACCTACGTCACCCCCATTGATTCCCTTCAGTTGGCCTCAGCGCTGGAGCTAAAAAATGATTATAACAATATTGTCTTTGTTTGTTCGGACAAGAAATTGAATTCTCTGGCCAAAAATTTAGGTCTTAAAACCACAATAATCTAATAGATATTATCTAAATTCTTAAAAGTTTTCGTAGTTATCTGTTTTTTGGCTCTCTTGGGAATCAAAATCATCTAGAATATTTTTAATTTTTGGCTTTAAGTTTGGTATTTCAATCTTTATGGAATCCCAAACCAATTTGTAGTCAACTGAAAAATATCCATGTATTAACTTATCCCTCATGCCCGCCATTTTTTCCAGGGTACTTCAGGATATTTATCCTTTATATGTTCCGGTATAAGTTTTATTGCCTCTCCGATTATTTCAAATTTTCTGAGTACCGCACTTGCAGTTTTCTCATCGTTTATAAAACCTTGATAATCCATCCCCTTACACAAATTTCTCAATATACCCCATAGAAGCAAGCACATCATTTATAAGTATCCAATACTTTCTGCTCATATATTAACAACCTCTTTTAATATATTATCCTTAAGCTCCGGCCTTATGGCGCGCCTGGAAATAATATCAATCTTCCTGTTTAACTTCTCTTCAAGGAAATCTCCTAACCCAACCAGGTCAAAAAGAGTAGCCCCTTCCTTAAAATCTACAAGAATATCTACATCACTTGACTTTTTTTGTTGTCCTCTGGAAAAAGAGCCAAAAACTCCAATTATTTCTGCTTTAAAATCTTTCCCTATTTTATTCTTTAGGTCCTTTAAAATAATTATTATTCTATCCAGGTCTCTACTGGTAGATTCTTTTTTCATAGCTCCTCATTTATTAAAATATTAAGGTAGCGTTTTCTATTTCAAAATCCTATATGGCACCGGCATCCATTTATAATAAGTAACTACTTTTATTAATTTTAACAGAAAACATACAAACAATCAGTCAAAATTTAATAATCCCACTTTTTTACTTTATGCCTTAATAAGCAAACAGTTGAATTATATCTGGGTAAAATTCAGAACAGGTCTTATTTAAAATATCCCTTTCATGCTATAATTGATTTTTAAAAGTTTTTATATGCAACCTTTATCTCTTCCAACCTCTTTGTAACATAGGATTTTATTCTCCTGTCCCTTATTTTTGCAACCCAATGTCTGGCTTTATCGAAACTAAATGATTCAGGGAAATAGAGTTCCGGGAAATAACTAAACTGTTTTTTCTTTCTTCCTGACAGGTAAAGGCTGTCTATTAATGCTTTTTCCTGTTCTGCTATCAAAAATCCGCCCCTGCCTTTATACCAGCCAAAACCATCGAAAAAATAAGGGGATATCCGGTGTATGGAAAATGTCCCTAATTTGGTATGAATTTTTCTAGTATGAACTGTTGAAGCCAGCATTATTTCCTGGGGGATCTGTTCAATTATTCCATACAGGTGTAATGCACTTATAAAAGACACATAAGCTCTGTTTTTGGGCAGCAAAAGAGGAATAATGCTATAAGGGCTTACTCTTTCATTTCCAGCCTCTGCCCATATGCCCCTGCTAACTTTAAAAACAAGCCCTTTCTCTTCAAGATTTTTAAGCTGCTTGGAAGCATTGGGTAATGAAATTCCGGAAAGCATTGCTGCCTCACGGGTAGTAAATACTGGCCTATTTAATTCCTTTGTATATGTTAAGATAGATTTCTTAACCATAATTTTCCCGCAACCCATCTATTAACTTGGCAACTTTCAGCCTTATTTCATCCCAATAAAGCTTTGAATTATAATTAGCCTGCTCCTCTGTAGGTAAATATGGAATAACACTATCACGGAATTGCTCAAATTTGACAGAAAATAAATTTTCATTAGCTTTCCCTAAAATCTCTCTACCAGGGTAAATACTTTTAGTTACTTCAGGATAAGAGAATCTAGGGCTTAACATATAAAGGTCAAAAATATCCCTTGCCTGGATTGCCGGCCTTAGGGCAAGCGCTGTAACCTTTTGTATAACAGTAGACACAATATTATAGTGTGGAGCTAAAAGCGGTATTAGCTTATATGCCCTTAAAATAGAATCCAAAATAGGTCTGGTAATTACCCCGCTACCCAAGTCTCTTATCAAGAACTCAATCTTGGTAAAGAGGTCTTCTCCGGCCATATTTATCAGGTGAACTTTAAATCTCTGGGTAGTTTCGGTTTGTTTTGCTTTTTCCATGTTTGGTGAAATAATTCTCTGTATGCCATAAGTTTTTAAATTATCAATAAAGCCTGGCGAATTTAATATATCCAATACTAAATCCTGGATGATATCTACCCTTATGTCTGTCAGGTCAAGATCCATATATTCAGAGTATCTAATGCTGCCAAAGAAAAACCTTAGGTTTGCCCCTCCCTTTAAGGCATAATAGTTTGGCTCAACCTTCCTCCCAAACCATCTTAAAAATTCCAGATGAAATATTTCCCCCTGTTGCAGTGAATTATACATAATTATGTAATATTGTTTACTAATAAGTTAATTTAAATACATATTTAAAAAAAATCAAGAATTAAAGCAGGCATAGGTTAAAAATAACTGCTTATTTTTCCAAATAGTTTCCGGGTATCATATTTCCTACATCAGGCTTTAAGGTTTTTTTATGACTTCAGCAGGATATTAATTTCTATAATACCGATACAGTTTGTTTCCCGCTAATTAATTTAAATTTTTTTCACATCTTGAGCTCAAATAATATTTTATTGTCTCTGGCTACCTTTTATTTTTCTAACCTAATTACTGAAGTAACGGCTCCCTATTTTTTTCATGGTTTTAGGTTTTTTAAAGCCATTGGCAAAAATCTATTAATGCAATTCATACATTATTTTCAGCTCTATTGTTAACTTACTTGTTGCTACCACTGAATTCCAAAATCCCGTTCAAGCCTGACCTTAAATTCACCAGAACCCAATATCCTTTCAATAACTTCTTCCCTGCTGCTGCCCTGCTCCAGGATTGAAACCCAGTGCTCCAATCCGTCATCATCCGGCTCCCTGTCCAGCAACACCTTATATAACACCGCAACAAACTCCTTATTTCCCATCTCTGCTTCCAATAGGTTGTCGGATAACTCCCCTATAGCCTGTGGTGATTTTAATATCTTCCTGGTCCAGTTAAATAGCTCCTCCCCGGTTGCACTTCTGCCTTTACCATATAGGTAAAACTTATTTATAAACTCCTCCAGCTCATACTGCCTGAAATCATACAGAAAAATCTGGGCATTAGGCTTGTTTAAATGTATTATGTCTTCCCTTAAGAATCCAAAAGGCCACCTGGAAGCAAGGGTTTCTACCCTGTAGCTGTCTATAATCTCCCCGTAATTTTTTAGCTTTCCAATATCCCCTATCACCCATACCCTCTCATACCCTAACACTTCTTCCTTGATTTCCGGTAAATCTTTTTCCCCGCTGCCGTCTGCATTGCTAAAATCAAAATTCTCTCCGGTGTAGAAAAAAAACTGGGGAGGATAATAAGAGTTAATGTCAATTTCAATAAAAACCTTATCCCCTGGTTTTCTGTTTCTTAAATAATAATTTACCACCGGTTTTATCTCCACTTTATAGGTTGGCTCTGCCAGGTGGTACACTTTGGGTATGGCGGGCAGGAAGAATAAAAGTATGAGGAAGCAAACCGCTATAGCCTTATGGGCTTTACTGACCCATATAAATACATAATATATTCCCATTGCACAGACCAAAAGAATAAGTGGCACAATATATAAGGCCAGCCGGTCCCCAAAAGGAATAATGTTTAGGGCTGAAGCTATAATGGCCAAAAAAATTAAGCCCAATCCGTAAACAGGAATGAAAGCCTTTTTGCACCTAAAAGCATAAACTGTGCCTATTACAAAGAAAGCAATAAACAGGCATGCATAAATATCAACAATTACCGGAAACCTGCCGGTAAGTATAGTGTCCGTATTGGAAATAAAGATAAAAAAATCCTTTATGGCGTTAGGCAGCCACAGCAATTCCTCCAGGCTTCTGGGAGGAAAAGGCATATACCCTTCTGCCCAGTAATCAAGCAAAGGCCCAAACTGGAAATTAGGATTCCCCAGGTAAACAAAGAAATATTCAGCCCCCAGGCCAGCTCCCCACATAACTGCCGGCAGAGCTAGAGAAGCTATGCCCTTCCTGTCCTTTTCCCTTATAAAAAAATAGAGGCAAAACACTAAAAACATGGACAATACAAAAGCCGAATTAAAGGTAAAGCCGCAAGCCAATATTCCCACTAACCCTATAAGGGCAGCTTTTCTAATATCCAGTCTCTTTTCCCTTATTTCCAGAAAAAGGTAAAAGAAAAGCAAAGAAAAAAATACTTCAGCAGAATAATGCTTAAATTCATGGCTGTAGTAGATTAGCTTATAAGATAAGATGAAAAGGAGCATGGAAAAAGCAGCCGCATATTTATTTAGTATCTTCTTGGATATTAAAAAAAATAAGTAAAGCGAACCCAGCCCGAAAATAAGGGGAGTAATCCTCAGGGAATAGTCAGAGATGCCAAAAACAAGGGTAAATGCCTTGGAAAGGTACAGGAAAAGCATAGGTGCAGTCTGGTTGTAATCTAAAGGCAGAAGCAGCTGGCTGAAGGGTTTTTCCATATTTAAAGCCAGCATGGCCTCATCTACCCACAGGGACCTGCCTCCTATAAATTCCCTTAAGATAATTACAAAACCAATTAATAGCAATATATAAGAAGCTAAATATTTCCTGTCATATTTCATTGCTTCTTCACCTTAAATTAAGCTAATATTCCATGCCTATTATTTTCCGCCTTCATAACATGCTTGGGCCTAAATTGCCGATATTAAAAATTACCATACTCGCATATATATTTCCACTGTTTCTGCTCCCTTCCTTATCCCGACTTTTGCTTAACCTTTTTAAAAGTTTATCTTTAAATAAAACTGTCGGCAATATTTTTTGACATTAAATATAAAATAGTTAATAATGAAAATGTTTCTGATGTGAGATGTTGAATGTAAGAAGTAAGAATAACAAGGTGAATTAAATGAACCAAAATGAAAACCCAGAAGTAAGGTTGAGGCCAAAAAGACAGATTACCCTACCTTCAAAGGTTTGTGAGAAACTAGGGCTTGGATATGGGGACAAGCTTGAGCTAAAAGTAAACGGCAACCGCTTAATTGCTACACCAAAAAAGAACATAGCAGGTAAAGCATTAGAAGAAATAAGGTCAGCTTTTAAAAAATCAGGCATAAGCGAAGACGAACTTATAGAAACCCAGGAAAAAATCAGGCATAGTAAAAGTAATTAGCCTTCCATGGCAGCTATCATTTAACAGAAAAATTAGTAATGGAAAAATATAAAATATTTCTGGATAGTAATGTTTTTATCTCTGGCCTGTATTCTTCCCAAAATGCACCTGGTAAAATATTGGATTATTTTGTTGCTTCAAAGATAGATATCTTTATCTTACAAAAAGTCCTTGCTGAAATTATAAGGGTAGCAAAGGAAAAGATGCCCGATATACTGCCAGGCCTTAATAAATTTTTAACCAGCTGCCCTCCCATTATAATAAAAGACCCTTCTCCCCAAGAAGCCAGTAAATGGCATAGCCTGATCAACAAGGAAGATGCTCTAATTTTAGAAGCTGCCAGAAAATGCCAGCCCGATTACCTAGTTACCGGTGACAGACATTTCTTTTCAAGCCAGGAAATTACCAAACAAACTGGGGCAAAGATAGTAAAGCCAGTTGAATTTATAAAAATTTTAGAAAAATAAGGTAAATAAAGCCCCTTCATTTAATAGGCCTGCCCTAATTGAAAAATTAGCCCTCATCTGCTTCTTCTTTCTGGATTAATTCTTCTTTCCTTATAGCAGGCAAGCTTAAGTCAACATTGCCATAAACTTTAATCCTCTTTCCTTCAATATAAAAGATTACTCCGTTTATGCCCGGAATCTCAGTTATAGTATTAACAATAGAATAAATAACATATTCATCCAGCAATCTCAAGTCCAGGCTATTATCCAAAAACTCCTGGGACAGGTTAACCTCTGCAACATTTTCATTTACTTCAGTACCCAAAAGCTTTGTGCCCCCCGGTATAACCGGAAAAATAAAAGGCTTGGTAGGCCCCTCCAGGATCTCCCTGCTGGCATTAAAAACAGCACCCTCAACTGTTCCCCCGATAATAGTGCGCTCTTCTGCCACCAGTTTTGTGTCCTGGCCCAGGCTGCAGAAATAAAAATTGATAGTAATCATGCTATCAATCTGTTTAGTACTAGCCTCTTTTTCTTCCTTTTTGAAAAGTCCCTTTATTTTTTCTAAAAAACCACTGTTTCCACTACTGGATTCAGGCTGAGCTTCCGTATCATTTTCTGCTGATAATTGCATCATTGTTTTTTCATTTTCAGCAGCACTGCTTGCTTTTTCCGGTGAAAAACTGGATTTTAGATTGGGGAGAAAATCAGGGTTATCTATTGAATAGAAGATAAAAAAGCCAATGCCAAAGATTATAAGGAGGAGAAAGGTAAACCTAACCACGGGGGTAAGGCAACCTCTTTTTTTAGTTGGTCTTTTTTTAGATACCATTTGTGAAAATATTACTATAACTTCAAGTTAAAGTCATATTATTGGAAGGGTTTTAAAACTTTTTTGTTGGTCTTTTTAAAACTATGACCTTTTTTAAAAAACTTGTTTTTCTAAACTTGTCTTCCCTTTAAAGTGCAGTAGCCTGGAAGTGCCAGACAATAAAAGGGCAATAATTAATTTAAATCTTCCATAGCCTGAAGAGTTTCCAGTGCATCAATTGCAGGCTGGTATTTAGGGTAAATCTCTAGTGCCATCTCCAGCTCCTGCTTGGCTTCTTCAAACCTTTTTTCATACTGTAACTGCATTGCATTTCCATGGTGCATCCTTGCAGTATCTACAATTTCTTTAGTTTCTTCATACCTGCTGTTAAGATATCCAAGCAGCTCATCCTTTTTCTCTTCAGATAAATCCGAACCCTCTACTGCCAGAACCGCATCCCTGTAAGCTTTGGAAGCCTCCGCATATTCGCTGTTCCCATAATAGCTGTCTGCCTCATCTATTAATTTTTGTATATCCTGGGGTACTTCTTCTTTTTCCTCTTCTTCTGTTATTTCTTCTCCTGTGATGGTTTCGGTCTCCTCTTCTACTTCTTCTACTGTTGTTTCAGAAACCGGTTCTTCAGATTTTCTGCATGCAGGAAGCAGGATGAAAGAAAATAAAACTATAAATGCTATCAATGCCGCTATTAATTTTCCCATATACTCAAAAATTAGTTAAAATTGAATAATATTATATAAAAATTATTTATGTTTTTAAATAATTATTTTTCATAAATTCTTATCATGGAAGCTTCAGGCTGGCAGTAAAATCTAAACTGCGAGTACCTTCCCTCGCTTAAGCCCCTGGATACATACAGGACAAACTTTTTAAAATAAAACAGGCCCGAAGCAAACCTGGCCTTCAGCCTGCACCCGGTAAGGATTGCCCCCAAATAGGGCAGCCTTATTTGGCCTCCGTGGGTATGGCCGCTAAATATTAAATCTGTATCTTCTTCTGCCAAACTTATAATGGTATGGGCATCAGGAGTATGCACCATGGCCAGCCTGAGCCTTCCTTCCCTGTTTAGAAGATGGAAATCCTTGTCATCCATTTTGAAAATCTCTGCATGCTTTTCTTTGTAAATCCTATCCTTCTCTTCTACTGTCATAGGCTCTGAACTATTATCTCCCAGAGCCAGCCCAACATTATTTCTCTCTATAACCGGATCGTCAATTCCAACTATTTCTATCTCCTTGATATTGCTTCCATTATTTTCCAGGGCTACCCTTTCATTTCTAAGCACTTTAATTCCAACACTGCCAAGTTCTGATATGAGGGCAGCCGTATCGTTTTCCCTCCTGTATTTTCTCTTCCTTTTAAGCATGTTCTTTAAAAACTCACCGGCAGACTTATTGTAATAGTCATGCACTCCTAAAACAGCATACTTTCCGTACCTGGCTTTAAGCGGCTCTAGCATTTCAACAAGGTAGGAAATATTTTCATCCTTTTCAATCAGGTCCCCAGTTATAAGCAGCAGGTCAGGCTCAAGGCCTTTTAAGCCCTGGACGAACTTAAACAGTTTTTTACCTTTTCTGTTTTTCCTTAAATGGAAATCTGAAAGATGTAATATGGTTAAAAATGGTTTATCTTTTTTGTCTTTGGCTTTCTTGCCCAGCTGCCTTAAGAATATGTCTACCTCCGAAAGCTTAAAATTAGAAGGCTCAAAGCGGAAAGCATAAAAATAGAAGGCCAACCCAAGTCCAGCCCCCAGAATTCCAATTATTATATATATAAGCATTTTATTTTAATCAACCTTTAATCCAACCTAAAACAAGTTATAAATATTAGCACAAAATAATATTTACTCAAGCTTTTTTGAATTAGGAAGATTGGACAGTATCCACAAGTAAGTTAAAGGAAAGAAATTCAGCAGGTACCTGTCTATGGATCCCTCAAAATCACTTATAAATCCTATGGATACAAAAACAGTTAACATGCCAAATAATATAAATATAAAAGGTATCCAGTTATTCCGTGAAAACAGCCTCTTAATATTTACAAAAAACAGTATAAATAAAATTATCCAAGCCGGTCCGTAAAAAGAACCCAGAAATGCCCTGGTGGAATCATAAGCAGAGAAGATAAATTCCTTTACCAGGGCCACAGCAGCCCTGGACAGGTTAAAACTTCCCACTATATCTCCCCCGCCAGCTATAAAGCTTGACCATTCAATAGGCAAGGTAGGAATATCCAAGCCAAACTTAAGCAAGTACCAGGGAATGATTAGCAGGAATGTTAAAATAATAGAGGCAAAAAAATTGATAATAGTACCCTTGTGATTTTTTAGCCTGAAAAGATCCATGAATAAAAATATAATGCCCAGGGCAAAAAACAAGCCCAGAAATAGTATACCCTCCCCCCTTATAAAGCTAAGCAAGGCAAAAAATACCCCGGAAAGTATTACATAACTTCCAATCTTTCTTCTAGCCCTCCAAAGGTATAAAAAGTAAACCGCCAGCAGCAGTATTACAGAAAAAAGCAGATTTGAATATTCAATATAGCCATGGTCAACAATAATGGGGATAGAAGACAAAACAAATACCAAAAGTACAGACAGGATCCTGTTTATCTTTTTCCTGAAAAAATGATAACAAATAAATACCAGGGACAGGTAAAACAGGGGGAAAATTACCTTAACCAGGTTCTCATCAATTCTGCCCAGCCAGGTATATATCCAGGTCTGAAGCAAGCTAAGATACAATGGATAAGAGGGATGAGAAAACCAGTAATCATGCTGGGTAAAAAAAGTAAAAATATCGCTATCAATAAAGAATGCCTTGCCCTTAAGGCTCCAGCAGGCTACCGCATCCCAAAACCTTACCGGAAATATAAAAGTAAAAAAAAGTACCGCCAAAAAGTTAGCAAAAATAAGGACGGCCACCAAGGCAAACAGCACATCCCCCAGCTTGCCCCTGTTCAGGCGGAAGGAAATTTTTTTAGGCTTGCTACCGGTAACCACCTTGCCTTTTTTAATCTTTAAATTATCCTCAATGGTTACAGTGCCCTTAATCATTTTTTTAAGCCTTATCTTTTCCCGGTAGCGGAACTTCTTGCTAAAATAGAGGTAAGCACTAATGGATATGCATATAAGTACAAAAACCAGCATATAATCAAACTCAAGGCTAAAGCCAAACATGCTCAGGAGCATCATTAGTATGCAAATAATAAAGGAGCCTATATAAAAAGAGATAAAAGTAATAAAAAACTTTCCAGAGAGGTTTTTGTATTCCAAATCAAGGATCTTCCTGCGGAGCAGTAGGTAATATACAGGGATATAGCCTACAAATACCGGGGAAACAATGGAAAAGAAATATTTAATATATAAAAGAATATCCATAGATTAATACTTTAGGTTTTATCTTTTTATAATATAATATTTTCAAGGGAAATATAACAAAAAAATTGACCTTTCAACTGATAGTATTAATATTATTATAAAAACACTTAATATTAAACTATATATTTTAAGACAGGAGTAGCCATGATAGTTTTAATAGGGGCAACAACTTTTTTAGGACCAGAAGTTTTAACCAAACTTCTGGAGTCAGGATACCAGGTTAAGTGCTTTGTAAGGCCGGAAAGCGCCACCGGTAAGCTAAAAGAAATACAAAAGGACATAGACATTACCCCCGGCAATCTTAACAGCTCAGATTCAATATTCAGCAGCATTAAGGAAGCTGAGGCTGTAGTTTACCTGCCAGACCTTAAGAACACCTATTATGTTAAAAACCTGCTGGGGGCAGCCAAAAGGGCAAGGTTAGCCAGGATGGTCTTTATAAGTTCAACCACCGTGCTGGTTCCCCAGGAAACAGAAGAGAAAGCAGCCAAGATAGAGTCAGAAAACTTAATTGAAAAATCAGATCTTGATTTTACCATCCTCCGGCCCACCATGATATACGGAGCCCCGGATGACACTAATTTCTCAAAAATGCTTGCCTTTATAAAGCAGAACAATTACTTCTATGTCTTTGGAAGCGGGGAAAACCTCATACAGCCTGTATATATTGAAGACGTGGCCAAAGCAGTGGCAAGTATTGTAAAAAATAAAAAAACTTTCAGGAGGACATATGAGCTCCCCGGAAAAAAGCCCGTAACCTATAATAGGATGCTGGATATAGTAAAAGAAAAAACAGGCATAAATTTTAAGGTAAGGAAGATGCCCATGGGGCTGTCTAAATTTTTTGTAAACATATATTCAAAGCTTTCCCAAAAACCCAGGCTAAATACCGGGCAGATAGAAAGGCTGAAATATGATAAAGCCTACCCCTATGATGATGCCAGAAAAGATTTCGGGTATTCCCCTATTAGTTTTGAACAAGGAATAGAATATTTAATTAAAAAATTAAACCTGTAACTGCCAATGCAGCAAAAAGCGAAAAGAATTGCCTTTATTATATTATCAATAGCGCTTTGTGCTATCCTTATTGCTTTTCTGTGCCCTCTCCTTTATAAAAACATGGCAAATTCTGCTACCACAGAAATTACTTTCCCCCAGCAAACCCAGCCAACACTTGCAGACTATTTTACAGTAAGCATAAAGGCTGCCAACCCCGGGAACGTAGATTTTTCAAAGGGTACAGCCTCTATCATCTGGGACAGCGAGAACCCGCTACACATTCAGAAATTTGATATGTTTATAGACGGCACTGCCCACAACTATTACGTCCCCATAGGGGAAAACCCTTACTGGCTAAAAACAGGACAGGTAGAAACAGCAGAAATTTTACTGCCCCAGGTAGATAATATAAAAGTAGAAGTAGAGAATATCTCATTTAACCGCAGGAGCTTATTCCCCATAGATTCAGCCGTAAACACCTATTTCAAAAAAAACTTTGACCTAAACCACATAAACAGGTTTCAAACCCCTGCAGCCCTATTATTTATTGCAATATCCATCCTTTATTCAATATATCTTTTAATGTTCAGGCCACCAAGATCTAAAACAAATCCCATTATCATAACTGCCACCACAATACTGGTGCTGTTTTCTTTCTACTTTTTGCAAATCCAATACCATACCGTCAAAAGCTACTACCAAGCATACCAGAAAAGCATAAAACTAAGAGAGTTTTCAACCACTTACCAGGGCTTCTATGACTTTGAAAAATTCATATCCTGGCTGGACAGAAATATACCCGAGGACCAAAACCTTATCTTGCTGGTAAGGGGCCAGCCGGTATATATAATGTCTGAGATGGCTTACAACCTCTATCCCAAGGATATAAAGTTTATAAATATATCTGAAAAACAAGAACAGGATATAATTGAAGAAATAACTTTGATTAATGATAGAAATAATATGGCCTACAGCTATATTGTGGCCTTATCTGAAAAAGATAAAATAAGCTCCTACAGGCTAACCCTTGAAGGCAGCTACAGGGAAACAGGGGGGTTTATTTATAGCTTAAACCCCCAATAATTTAATTTTTATAAAAGATGAATTTAGCTTATAATTAAAGCCATGCAAAGAAGAATTTATGTCAGGGAAATATATTTTTACATAGTATGCCTTATAGCCATAATATTGTTTATTGTAGGCATAATTAACTTAACCGACAATATAATAAATTACATAAATCCCCTAACCTATGCTGCCCCCAGAACAGAGGTAGGGGCTATATATAAAGAACAGAATTCCAGCCTAACAGAGGAAGAAATAGATAAGCTGGTAAAAGAAGAGACTGAATCTTCCCTGCAGCGGGAGAAAAACATGTCAGTCAGAGGCATGATAAGGGGATCTATAATGATAGTGCTTTCCACTCCATTGTTCGTATACCACTGGAAAAAAGCTAGGGAACTCTGGAATTCCAATGATGATTAAACACACCTTTATTTCTCCAGATTATAATTTTTTACCATATTAGGAAAATTTGTATTCAGTAATTGCAATATTCATTTCTCTATATTATAATATTTTATAATATAAGGAAATGATATGAAGTTTGAAAAATTTTTAGAGATCTATAAAGACCAGCCGCTTATTGACTCAAGCACCTTTCCCCTGTATACAAAAAAGCCCCAGATTTTAAGGGTCCAAGTAAAAAAATGGAAAGACAAAGGCAAACTTTTAGAGCTTAAGAAGGGTCTGTATGTTTTTACAGAAAAATATAGGAAATACAATATTTCTAAATTATTTATCGGCAATTATCTAATATTCCCATCCTATATTAGCCTTGAATATGCTTTAGATTTCTATAACTTGATACCCGAAAGAGTGAATACAGTTACCTCTGTTACTACCAAAAAAACAAACAGGTTTAAAAATTCTTTTGGATTATTTACCTACAATACGGTTAAAAAAGAATTATTTTTCGGCTATAAAATAAAAAAGACTGGAAGAGAGCAAATCTTTCTTGCAACCCCCGAAAAAGCTGTTGTTGATTTTTTATATATTAATAAAAATAGAATTAGCTTACAGAATAGCAGCCAATTTTTCAATTCATTTCGCCTGCAAAATTTAGATATCCTTAACCTATCTTCCCTTGAAAAAATTTCAAAACTCTATACTGGAAAAACAAAAGCATTAATAGAAAACCTTTTAGAATATATTTCAAATTACAATAAATCATTTACCAAGCTGGAGCTATAACATTATGCGGGACCAAATAGATAAAATAATAAATGAGTCAGATAGCAGAGAAAAAAATATAAACCTGGTTCGGGAATACCTACAAAAATACATTTTATACATACTTTACAGAAAAAAAATCTACCATAATCTCGTTTTTACAGGCGGCACTTGTCTGCGCTTACTATACGGCCTGCGGAGATTCTCAGAAGATTTGGATTTTTCTTTATCCTACCAGCAAAGGAGATATAATTTTAAAAACATGGCCAGGAAAGTTTCAAGCGAACTGGAAAATGCAGGATATTCTATAGATATAACATACAATCTTGAAAATAATGTACAAAATGTTTTTTTTAAATTTAAAGATCTCTTATATCCTGAGTTAACCGATATTAAGGAAGAGAAAATTTCAATTAAACTAAAAGTTGATTCAAATCCCCCTATTGGGGGAAATGAAGAATCAGATATGGTTAATTTTGAATTTATTTTTCATGTTAAACATTATGATATAACTTCATTGTTTGCCGGAAAAGTACATGCAATAATGTTCCGGAAATTCCATAAGGGGAGGGATTTCTATGACCTGATTTGGTATCTGACCAAATTTGAAGACCTAAAACCAAATTTTAAAATGCTTGAAGCTGCAATACTACAGACTGAAGGAAATAAAATAGAGATAAATGAAAACAACTGGAAGAAATTAATTAAAGAAAAAATCCAAGATACGGATTTTTTAAAAATATCCAAAGACGTAGAACTGTTTTTGGAAAACCCGGAAGAAGCTGAACTAATTACCAAAGAAAATATATTCAGGTTGTTAAGCTAAAATAAGTTATTCAATTTCCCTCAAAACTAGAATTATCTTCTGGCAACAATGTAAATGGCAAGGCTAAATATTACTGTTTGCCCATAAAAGATGCCTTAAGAAATTTAGCCCAAATCCTATAACCGCCCTACCGTCTAAAATTGTGGCAGGTTAGAAGTGCCACCACCAGGTAGAAGGACTATAGATATTTTCCAGCATCCTGGTAATGTAATCAATATACCATTGGGGAGCATCAATTCTTTTTGAAGTTTCCAGTTCCTGCTCCAGCGCCATCCTCTCATAATCTACTACTGCCATAGAATCTGCCCTATCTCTATTTGCAATATGGTTTAGCTCATGGGATATGGTAGCAGCAATAATTTTTACCTTCTCCCCTTGCCCATATCCGGAAAAAGAGTTTAAGTCTATATAGATTTTACCCTCATCTATATCTGCAAGCCCAGAGGCACTATGGCCAGATAAGTCTTTTTCATAAATTCCCTCCAGTCCTGCAATCTGGTTATAGGCAGAACCATGATAGCTTCTCAGCAGGTTTAAAGCTTGTTGGATTATGCTTATAAATTCACCAGAACCAAAAATTTCAACACTTAGTACCGGGGCCTTAAAATTGCCTGCATGCTCCCCATTTCCAGCCTCTATACCGTAGCCTGCACATAAAATTTGAAATTCAGCTGAATTTATAAAGCCTTCCAGCACAAATTGCCTGCTTCTGTCCCTTTCAAGCTGCTGCATCCATCCCGCATATCCTACAGGATCCGGCCCCCTCCCGAAAAAAGCAGCATACATTATTTCTACAAATTCTTGATTGGAGGTATTCCTGGCTACAAATTCCTGGCTGAATATAAAGCGTTCTGCCACATCTGCCCCGGTAAGGCTTCCATCCTCAAGGTGGCTTACCCAATTTGCCAATCCTCCAGGATCCGGCTGCCTTCCCAGACACAGATTATAAAAGCGGGCCACAAAATCCTCTACCCCGCTTTCCTGGGCAAAAATAGCGGAAGGAACCATGAAGGTTACTACAACAATTGCTGCACAAACAGCTGATAAAAATTTAAACTTTGAATTTTTCATTACATTAATATTGTTTTAAAATATTATACCAACAATAATATACAATTGCTAAAGCCTTTAAAATGCGCCCTTTACCGTAAATTATACCCTAATTATTTTCATATATAAAAATATATTCCTACAAATACATTAAAAAATTTATATTCAATAATTTGCCCTCTACGTGGTAAAATCTAAACAGTAAATTGCAGGGTGAGCAAATATATATTTGACAAGGGAAAGGTCATTTGATATATTCCAGTTTCAATTAATGGGATTATGCAAATAACAAATTTATGCCTGCATGGTTTCCCGGCTATAATCGGAGGATAATAAACTTGGCTAATAGAGCTGCAAAAAAATCTGTCATGGTAACTGGTGCTACAGGATTCGTGGGAAGCCATCTTGCCCTTGCTTTGGCTGAGCGTGGCTATCATGTAAGGGCTTTGGTCCGCAATAAGTTAAAAGCAAAGCATCTAAAGAAAGCTGGCGTGGAACTTGTTTTAGGAGACCTGGTCCGTGGGACCGATGTAGAGGCCGCGGCAAAAGGCACCCAGGTCATTTACCATATTGCTGCCTTGTACCGCTCAGTAAAGTATCCTAATAGAATTTATAAAAAAGTTAATGTGGAAGGAACCCGTAATGTAATTAATGCTGCAGAAAAACTTGGAATACACCGGCTGGTGCACTGCAGCACTGTAGGAGTACATGGTGATATCAAGTCAATTCCTGCAAATGAAGATGTGCCATTTAACCCCACTGATATCTACCAGAGAACCAAGCTGGAAGCAGAAATGTTAGTAGCTAAAGCAATTAAGCGAGGTCTCCCTGCAACCATTTTCCGGCCAGTGGGTGTTTACGGGCCGGGAGATATGCGTTTTTTAAAGTTGTTTAAGAATATCCACAGCGGCCATTTTTACATGATAGGCTTAGGAGAGGTGCTATACCATTTAATATACATCGATGACCTGGTAGAAGGGACCATACTTTGCGGGGAGAGACAAGATGCAATAGGGCGCACCTATATTTTAGCAGGGCCGAGGTATACCACTATCAACAAATTGTCAGATTTAGTTGCTAAAGCACTGGGGAAAACCCTGCCTGCAAGGCGGCTACCCCTGGCACCCTTTAAGGTAATTGCCAGAATATGTAAAATACTCTACAAGCCTTTTGGAATAGAACCACCACTATACCCACGCCGTTTGGACTTTTTTTGTAAAAACAGGGCTTTTACCAGTAAGCGGGCAAGGCGGGAGCTGGGCTTCCAACCCAAGATTGACCTTGCCGAAGGCCTGATCCGGACAGCTAAATGGTATTTCGACCAGGGCCTTCTTGATGGCAAGCCCCCAGTAGATTTAAAAGCCAGAAAGTATCCAGCCAAAGATAAAAATAAAAGATAAAGCCACTGGCTTTAGGCCTGCAGCTAAAGGCTTCAAGGTTTTGATTCTGTATATTTCTATTGGCAATAAAAAAGCTATTTTATTAATTTCTCCTATATGCTATCATTATATTCAAATATGCGAATATAACAAATGGGGATTTAAAATGGATATTAAAAAGTCGGCACAACTGCTTAAAGTACTGGCCCATCCTACCAGGCTACTTATATTAAAAGAACTATATAAAGATAAAAAGTGTGTAAATGCTATTGAGGAAATACTGGAAATAAGGCAGCCCAATATATCACAACACCTTAATCTATTAAGGCTTAACGGCATTGTAGATTATGAAAAGCAGGGCAACAGGAAATGCTACTTTTTAAGAAATCCGGAACTCCTAAAAAGTATATTCGCAGTTCTTGAAAATTATGATAATGGAGGTGGATAGATTGGCCATATATAGCTATATTTGTGGAGAATGCGGTGAGAAATTTGACCTATACATGGGAACAGGAGGGGAAAAAGACAAACTAACCTGCAAGAACTGCGGCAGCAAAAATATAAAGAAAGATTTTTCCTCTATAGGCTGTTCAATTAAAAAAGATAATGGGTCCAGCAGTTCATGCGCTACTGGAACCTGCCCATTTAATTAATATTAACATTGAAAGCCCTGGAATTTACCTAACATCAGGGCTTTCAATTACAAAAGAATAAATATAGGGGTGATTGCTTTGATAGAAGTCCACAAGAAAAACGGAAATCAATTCACAGTTAAAGTCCAGGAAGGAAGGAGTTCTAATAATTATTCTGTGACCCTGGAAGACGATTATTACCGTAAACTAGCCAGTAAAAAAACCACCAAAGAAGAACTGATAAAAAAATCCTTTGAATTCTTGCTTGAAAGGGAGCCAAAGGAATCTATCCTTTCTTCTTTTAATCTAAAAGTTATTTCCAACTATTTTCCAGAATATGAAAAGAAAATCAAAGGTTACTAATCCCTATTTTACCAGTACTGCTGACAGGTACCCGTATACAGTCCGCGCAACCACAGTTGCACCCTGGGATGAATAATGGCACCAGTCCAGAAGATTAGCGCTCCTATCAGCATTCAGGGGACCGTGGACATCTATCAGCTGAACCCCATATTCTGATGCAACTTCAGCTGCTTCAGAAACATATTCCATGTAATCAGACTTGGTAGGAAAAGCTTTTGTATCCAAGGGGCCAAAATTCTGGACAAACACTATTGCCCCTGTAGATAATGCTTTTTCAACCAATCTTTCTAAATATTTTTCATAAGTGCCAATACCATTTCCGGCATCATTTGTCCCATAAGCAATAACAATAATATCAGGATTATGCACTGCTACTGTGGAGTCAAACCTGTTATATCCACCCCCAGCAGTCTCCCCGTTTACAGCACTGGCTATAACATTAAAATTAGCCTGGGGATAATTGGATCTAAGATAACCAGCAAGTTTCGGGACCCAGTCAGATTTTACTATAAGGGAATCACCCATGCATACCACATTAATGTTTCCAGTTGCAGCTAAAGTCCTTGGGCTCCGGGCCTGCACTTGACTGCTACTTCCCCTGTCTTCTCCGCTAATAGATCCGGATTCAATGCCGTAGTTTGCACAAAGATTAGCAAACTCAACTGAATTTACAAATCCCGACAAAACATATCTTCTGCTTCTGCCGCCCTGCAGCACAGACAGCCATCCTGCATATCCATTCGGGTCCGGCGGCCGGTTAAAGAATGCCCTATACATTACCTCTAAAAACTGCTCATCAGAGGTTGATTTTGCCTCAAACTCTTGGCTGAATATAAAGCGCTCTGCCACATCTGCCCCCGACAAGTTGCCGGAAAGAAGCTGGCCAACCCATCCTTCAAGCCCAGGCGCATCAGGGGCCCTGTCCAGGGTTTGCCTGTAAAACCTGGTAACAAAGGCTTCAACATCTGCCCTTGAATCAGCAAATAAGGTGGCAGGAAATGCCAGCGAGACTACAAACAAAACAGAAACAATAATTGCAAAAATCCTTAATTTTTTCAATTTACCCTCTTTCTCTAAATTATCTGGCTCCCTTGCCAGTTAAAACTGCTTTAATTGTAACCAAAAAAATTTTAATGTCTAGAATAATTGAAGCTTGTCTTGCATATACGCTATCATACTCTACTTTTTCTGGAATTGACAAGCTGTCCCTCCCGCTTATCTGTGCAAGGCCGGTTACTCCAGGCCTTGCCTTATCTGCACCTTTCTCTTTTCTAAGCTTTATAAGCAATGGCTGGTTGTATAATGCCGGCCTTGGCCCCACAAAGCTCATGTCCCCTTTCAGGATATTTACTAGCTGAGGTATTTCATCCAGGCTCAGTCTCCTCAAAAAAGTCCCCACCCTGGTGTTATATTTATCCTTGTCCTGCTCAGATACTTTATCAGTAGGAATATCAGGAGTTCCCTCCTTCATGGTCCTGAACTTGTAGATAGTAAAATAGCTGCTGCCTACCCCCACCCTTTTCTGGGTAAAGATTATCCGGCCGGGTGAATCCAGCTTTATCATTATGGGGATTATTATCCATAGAGGTATGAATAAAATTAAAAAAACAAGCGCAAGCACTATGTCTGAAAGCCTTTTAATAAAATAATAAAACATGGGAAATTTATTGTTTTGACCACATCTTCTCAGGATCAAAACTAGGTATTGCCTTCCGTAAATCTGTAAATAAATTTTTGTAATCGTAAATCTGTATTTCTTTTTCTATGTTAAAAAGTAAATTTATAATTTTTTCTTTGTTAACTGCCCCATTGTTTTTTGCCTTAAATATAGAAGAAAAATCTGTAGGCTGGAGCTCTTCATGCTTTGCCACCAGCTCTTCATTTAGCTTTTCACCCCTTCTTACCCCCAGATACCTTATATCTATGTCCTTTTCTGGCACAAGCCCGTAAAGTCTTATCATGTTCTTTGCAAGTTCTAAGATATTTATAGGCTCACCCATATCCAGGACAAAAATATCACCACCCTTGCCTATAACGCTTGCCTGGATTACAAGCTGCGAGGCTTCTGTTATGGTCATAAAGAATCTCTTCATCTTGGGATGGGTAACCATCACTGGCCCGCCTCTTTCTATTTGTTCTTTAAATATGGGAACCACGCTTCCCTGGCTACCCAGGACATTCCCAAACCTTACTATTATAAATTCGGTTTCCCTTTCTTTTGCCACAGACTGCAGGTATTTTTCAGAAAGGGCTTTTGAAATCCCCATTATGCTATTGGGATTGACAGCCTTATCTGTAGAAAGCATTACAAACTTCTTAACCGCGTAGCTGGCAGCAAGTTTGGCTAGTGATTTGGTTCCTATAAAATTGTTTTGCAGAGCTGCCTCCGGGTTAAGCTGCATCAACGGTACATGCTTGTAAGCAGCAGCATGGAAAACAATCTCAGGCTTATACTTCTTAAATACACCCCTAATGCTAAACTTATCCCTTATATCAGTAACCACCGGTATGGCCGAGGTATAGCTATGTTCCCTTACCAGTTCCTGCTCTATTAAGAACACGCTGTTCTCTGAATGGTCCACAAGTATAAGCTTGGAAGGCTTAAACCTTATAATCTGCCGGCAAATCTCAGAGCCAATAGAGCCTCCAGCTCCGGTTATCAGGATAGATTTTCCCTCAAGCTCTGAAAATATTTTAGAATAATCCAGCTTTACAGGCTTCCTCCCCAGTATATCTTCAATCTGGATATCCCTTACCTGGTAAAGGTGTGCTTTGCCGTCTATAATCTCATAAAGGCTGGGCAGTGTTTTACACAAAACCGCTTCCTCGCTGGCATTAAAGGCAATCTGTTTCCTTGCCTCGCCACTAGCTGAAGGCATGGCTATAATTACCTCATCGATTGATAGCTTTTTTATAAACTTCTTTATATCGGAAGTCTTACCAAACACCTTAATGCCATGCAGCTGTTGGCCAATTTTTGCCCTATCATCATCCAAAAAGCCAACCGGCTTATACTCGCTGTTTTTCTGCCTTATCATTTCCCTGGCAATCATTTCCCCAGCATCACCAGCCCCAATAATCAAAGCCCTTTTCTTCCTGGTATAAATGCTTCCAAACTTAAGCTCATTAAACAGCCTGGCAGAATACCTGGATCCCACTATCATTATAAGGGTGAGCAGAAAATCTATTATAAGTATGCTTTTAGGAAAATATGGCGCTTCAATGATGTAAAATATAAAAACCATAATTGCAGCGCTTAAGGCCAAGGCTTCCACTATGGTTATAAACTCCCTAAAGCTTGCATATTTCCATATCTTTCTATACATCCTGAAAACAGCAAACATTACCAGCTTTACCGCAATTATAATCACGGTATATTCAATTATATAATTAGAATATTGCGGCGGAAGGCTGGCCAGGCCCGCTAAAGAAATCTGACCCCTTAAATAAAAAGAAAGCACGAATGCAGAAAAGAAGATAAGGATATCAAGTAAAACTTGTATTATTGTATTTTTTATCTTAGATACATCCATAAAACATTACTCTATATTTTCTAAATAATCATTCCCAACCACTACTCCAATATCAGCTCCGCTAAATCTTTCTTCAAATTTCCCTTCATCCAGCTTCTTTAACTCATAGCTTTCAAACAGTATTGCCAGCTGGTCTGCCTTAGCTTTAGTATCCTCTTTATAATATATAACAGTTTTTTCATAATTAAAACTATCAGCATTAGCAAGGTCAACAACCTTAAACCCGTAAACTTGCAAATATTTTTTCATCCTACCGGCAGCCCCGGAAATGCCATTTCCGTTTTCAACCACTACTTGGGTATCAGTAGTAACTTTCTTGTCCACCGTTTCCCCTACGTCTACATTTGCTTCCAGTGGAGTTACCCCTGCGGCTGAAAACCATATAATCCTTTCATGGACTAGATCATATTGGAGTATATACCTTCCAGGCTCTTTAGGGGAAATTACCATTAAATTAAAAACAGCCTCTTCCCCAGGTTCCATATGCTCTATATGGACCCTTCTGCCATTATCCCATAGCACGGGCTCTCTGGTATCCCTGTCTATCCAGTGGTATCCTAAATTAATTTCATAATCTTCTTTGTTTTCCCAATCAATTGCCCCTGTATTTTTTACCCATATGTCAATAGGATACTTGGCATCAGGCTTCATGTAGGAAGGGGTCTTTCCGAAATCATCATATCTAGCCGAGTAATCAACATCTACAGATACAAATTTCTCATACGGTGGAACCCCCTGATATGAAAACCAGGTAACTTTTTCATGGACCATCTCTATCTGCAATATATATTTACCAGGCTGGGAAGGTGCAGTAACCTCAAGATCAAAAGTTACCTCTTCCCCAGGGGCAACTTCATCCCTGGGCAAAAAACTCCTCTCCCCGTCAAAAACAACCATTTTCTTATTCTCAAAATCTATCCAATGGTAGCCTATAAAGAATCCATTGCCTGAATTCCTTTTCCAGGGCAAAGCCCCGGTATTTTTAACCTTAATTGTGAAATCATAAGTTATATTTGCAGACATTGAATCAGGGGAATTGCTTATCTCGGTATAGATAGCATTATACTTGGAAGCAGGTTCTCCCTTTAGAATCCTGTCCCACATTATTCTTGCTTCTTCCACATCCGGAACTTGTACACTTATGGTGCCATCCTCTATCCAGTCCGAGTGCGAAGGAATGATAGCTGTCTGGAAATTCTCTGTGCTAAACGATAACACGGCCTTGGAATATTTCATTATAGTGAGTATATCCAAATCAGTGCGGGTATTTTCTATCAGGATTTTAAAATAGTAAGGGATATCCGACATATATTTTACATTCAATTTCTGGTTAACCAGGGCCCTAAATAGTTGTTGCTGTCTCTGTATCCGGCCAATGTCCCCCAGCTCTGTTGACCTGCTCCTGGTATAGGCAAGAGCCTGCTCCCCGGTCAGGTGATGCTCTCCTGGTGAAAAATTAGCTCCGCTTTTGGGATCCTCCAGGGGTCTGTCTACTACAATGTTTACCCCTTCCAGGACATCAATAAGCTGTACAAACCCGTTGAAATCTATGGTCACATAATGATTAATATCTGCATCAAGAAATTCTGATACTGTCTTTATCATAAGTTCTTCCCCGCCATAAGCATAAGCTGCGTTTATTTTATCTTCCCCATAGCCCGGGATTTCTATCAGGGTATCCCTGGGAATAGAAAGAAGGGATGCCTTTGCTTCTTCAGGGTCTATATGCAGCAGCATTATGGAATCAGCCCTTCCCCTTTCTTCTTCTGCATTCCTGCTGTCCCTGCCCATAAGAAGAACAGTTACCGGGTCCTGGTAGGACTCTATAGGCTCCAGAATGCTTTCTATCTTTGAGGTGGTTTTAGAATTTATGGTTTCATTTACAGAATTTATGTAATAAAAAAAATAGCCAGCTGCAGCTCCGGCTAAAACCACCAGTGAAGCAAAAACTATTATAAGCACTTTTCCATATTTTGGAATTTTGCTCCATCCCCATTTTTTATCTCTTTTTTGATCCATATATTTACTTTCTTTCTATGTCAGCACCCAAAGCCTTAAGCTTTTTCTCAAAATCTTCATAACCCCTCTGTATATGATGTATGTCTAAAACTTCAGTTACCCCTTCTGCAACCAGTCCTGCCAACACCATGGCAGCTCCAGCCCGAAGGTCACAAGCACTGACCGGCGCGCCGGACAGTTTGTCCACCCCGGTAATTATGGCATGATGGCCATCAATCTTTATATTCGCCCCCATCCTGTTAAGCTCATCCACATACATGAATCGGTTCTCAAAAACATTCTCAGTTATTATAGATACACCAGAAACAACTGCCAAAAGAACCGCAATTATCGGCTGAAGGTCCGTGGGAAACCCGGGATAAGGCAATGTGCTTATGTGTACCGGCTTTAAAGCTTCCCTTTCCTTAACAATTACAGTTCTACCGCCATCAGCTGCCAGGTTTATTCCAATTTCCTTTAATTTTAGCAAAAATATTTCCAAATTTTTAGAAACAGCACCTTCTACTTTAACATCTTTTCCACAAAGGGCAGCAGCAGTAATGAAAGTGCCGGCTTCAATGCTATCTGGCATAACTTCATAATCGATCCCATTTAATTTTTTTACCCCTTCTATGGTAATGCAGTCACTCCCAGCTCCTTTGATATGCGCACCCATAGAAGCCAAAAAATTAGCAAGGTCAATAGTCTCCGGCTCCCTTGCTGCATTATTTATCACTGTCTTCCCCTCAGCAAGGCAGGCAGCCATCATAATATTTTCAGTCGCCCCCCTGGAAGGAAAAGCAAGGTCAATTACTGCTCCTTTCAGCCTTTTGCCGGTAGCTTTTGCAAATACATAACCGTGCTCCAGGCTATTTGAGGTTCCCATAAATTCAAAGCCCTTAAGGTGCAAGTCTATCTGCCTAGACCCTATATTGCACCCCCCGGGTATGGCCACCTTCACAGAGCCAAATTTTGAAAGCAGGGGACCTGCCACCAGAATAGAAGCCCTCATCTTCCTGACCAACTCATAAGGGGCCTCAAAGCTGTTAACAGTTGAAGGGTCTATGGTAAGGGTGCCATCCTTTTTAGCAAAATTTACTTTGGCCCCCAACACCCTTAAAACTTCAACCATTGTGTTTACATCTTCTATCCTGGGGACATTCCTGATAACAGTTTTGCTGTCTGCCAGTATAGAAGCTGCAATTAATTTTAATGCAGAATTTTTTGCTCCGCTGATGTTAACTGTACCGGTTAATAAATTTCGGCCATTTATAATAAACTTAGACATACTCAAAATAAGATAATATACAAAGTAACGATATTATAACAGATTAAAAATAATTAAAAAATAATGCCGAGGCATGCTTTTATTTGCCACTTTCTTATATTATACTGCTATTAACATGAAAGAGGAAAACCAAAGCATAATAGGAGATCTGGTTAAAAACCAGGATAAAATACAAAAGCTGGTGCAACCCTTTATAGCTACCGGGGAAAGTCTTTTAGCCCTCCAGGAACAGTCACAAAAAAAAGAAGGGGGAGAAGAAAGCAAAGTATATATTCTTACAGACAAAAAAATAATATATATTGAAATATCCAGAATAGATATTTTCCTAAAATGCTATCCAATAAACAACCTTATAAACTACCAGGTGGAAAGAGACCTGGCACAAGGAACAGACCCGCAGGACCCTTCAAATATTATGAAGATAAAAATAACGCTTGGAAACAACAGCATTATTTTCAGGTTTGACAAGGACCGGGATGAAAAAAACTATTTTACTTCTCTTACCAGTGAGAAAATGGCTGCTTTAAATTTTACAACCAGGCTAAATCATATGCTTTCCCGGTAAAATAAAGGTGACAATATTTCTACTTCTGTAGCCACTTAAAATGTAAAACCCTTTTCTTTGAATAAACTATTACAAGCATCAACAACTCTTAAGTCATATAATTTATCCCTGTTTTTATTGATTTCCTCCAAAGCAGTATCTATTTCAAAAGCCGGCCTGTATGGGCGGTGGGAAGTCATTGCCTCTACAACGTCTGCAACTGCCAGTATTTTTGCTTTATCTAAAATCTGCTTACCTTCCAGGCCCTGGGGATAGCCAGACCCATCCAGCCTTTCATGGTGCTGGAGGATGATATCTTCAATTGGCTCATCAAATTGGATTTTTTCAATAATTTCATAGCCGTGCCTGGGGTGGAGCTTTATTAAATCAAATTCAATTGTGCTTAATTTGCCCGGCTTTACAAGTATAGAGCCTGGAACAAATATCTTGCCTATATCATGAAGCAGGGCAGCAGTTTTTAAAGTTTTAACATCCTTGCCCTCAAGCCCAAGCTCTTTGGCTATTGCTTCAGCAAGGACTGCTACCTTTCCTTGGTGGGTGTGGGTGTAGGGGTCTTTTATCTCCAATATGCTGCTAACTGCATCTATAGTATTTCCAAATAATGTCTGCAGCCTTTTGTAGTTTTCTTTCTGCTTCTTTTTGGCTTCAACCTTTTCACTAACATCGGAAAGGTAGTGAAGGTATAATCTTTTTCCGTCCCTGGTTTTAACCTTGGTATCATAAACCCCTGCACTATACCATTTCTCATTTTCTTTGTCATATATAACTTCTTCAGCTTCCTCTAAGTTATTATCTACACAATACTCAAGGGGGCACCCTTCATAGGGATGGTCTAAGCCATGGACTGCCCTTGGGCAGTACTGCCCAACAGCATCTGCTGTGTTTTCCCCAAATAAAGGCGCCATTTTTTTATTGCACATTAGCACGTGGTGGGTTTCATCTACCAGCATTACATAATAAGGGAAGGTATCCAATAATTTTTGAACATCTAATCCATTTTTTCCATTAATGATTAAATTTTTAGCCTTTTCTATCATAACCCATTATCCTTTAACATGAATAGCTTATTTATTATATTAATTTATTAACTAATATGTCAAGTAAATTATTTATATATATTTAATAAAATAATATATATCTATATTAATAAAGTAATATTTTACTTTAGAAAATTTTTTAGCCTTAATCCCAGTATTTGCTGCCAATGAACTGTTTATAATGCCTGGTTTAAATTGAAGTATTCAAAAGGTAGCCTTCATACAGAGAGGTGAATTGATAGAATGATAGCCAAAAACTAAAATATTAGAGATTCCATATTACAATAACTACTTTTAAAATAAAAAATTACAATAGGACGTATTTAAAATACTATGACCGAAAAAAGTTACCAGCCTCCCTATCTCCTCTTCAAGCCCTTAAGCGAACCTATAGCCTGTATAACCTTCCTGGTTTCCTCAGAAATTTCCTGGACTATATCATGTTTTCTTGAAACTTCTTTTACTGCTTCCGCCTTCTGGCTTTCAGTAGTCTTTATAGCTCTTCCGGTAATGATATTTACATCATTTTCAAAAAACTCCATATACCCTTTCTGGACAGCAACATATGCGCTCTTGCTTCCAACCCTGTACTTAACTATGCCAACTTTTAGCTGGCACACTACAGGTATATGGCCAGGCAACAGTCCCATGCTGCCCTCTACCGAAGGCACGCTGATGTAATCCACTTCCCCTTCAAATATTTCCTGTTCAGGGCTAACTATAGAAGCATGGATTTTCTTTTTATCCATTTACATCAACCCTCTTCTTCATTTTGCATTTCCTCTGCTTTTTTCTCGGCTTCCTCAATGGTACCCACCATATAGAATGCCTGCGCTGGATAACCATCATATTTTCCATCTATAATTGCCTTAAAACCCTTAACGCTTTCTGCTACACTAACATACTTTCCCTCTTTTCCAGTAAATTGTTCAGCCACAAAGAAAGGCTGGGAAAGAAACTGCTCGATTTTTCTTGCCCTCTGTACCGTTAACTTATCTTCTTCTGAAAGCTCATCTATTCCCAGGATAGAAATGATATCCTGCAACTCCTTATTCCTTTCCAGAATTTCCTTAACTTTCCTGGCTACATTATAGTGTTCCTGGCTAACAACCTCAGGGTCAAGGATTCTAGATGATGAAGCTAACGGATCTACTGCAGGATACAATCCCCGCTCAGAGATATCCCTGGAAAGTACCACTGTTGAATCCAGGTGGGCAAAAGTAGTAGAAGGTGCAGGATCAGTCAAGTCATCTGCAGGCACATAAACTGCCTGTACCGAAGTTATGGATCCCTTCTTGGTTGAAGTAATCCTTTCCTGGAGTTTGCTCATTTCACTTGCCAGCGTAGGCTGGTAACCCACAGCAGAAGGCATTTTCCCCAAAAGAGTGGATACCTCCTGGCCAGCCTGAATAAATCTGAAAATATTATCTATAAACAGCAGCAGATCCTTTCCTTCATAATCCCTGAAATATTCAGCCATGGTTAACGCAGTAAGCCCCGCCCTAAGCCTTGCTCCAGGCGGCTCATTCATCTGGCCAAATACAAGGGCAGTATTATCCAAAACTCCTGAGTTCTTCATCTGCAGCCATAATTCATTGCCTTCCCTGGTCCTTTCACCCACTCCGGCAAACATTGAAAGACCTTTATGCTCAATGGCTATATTATGGATAAGCTCCATAATTATTACAGTTTTTCCCACTCCTGCACCGCCAAACATGCCAATCTTTCCACCTTTGACAAACGGGCATAAGAAATCTATAACCTTAACCCCGGTCTCAAAAAGCTCTGTCTTTGTATCAATCTCCTCTATTCCTGGTGCCTCCCTGTGAATGGATAGCCTTCTCTTAGCATCTACTTTCTGTTCTTTTAGGTCTTTTGTCTCCCCCAGCACATTAAAAATCCTTCCAAGCACTTCATCACCCACTGGAACCTCAATGGGCTTTCCCGTATTTATTACTTCCATGCCTCTGGCAAGCCCGTCAGTTGAAGACATGGCTACAGCCCTTACCCGGTTATCTCCAATAGACTGCTGGACTTCAGCAACTATCCTCTCTTTATTGCCTGCACCATCATCCTGCTTGTAAATTTCCAGGGCAGTATAAATTTCAGGGATTTTCCCCTTAGAAAACTCTATATCCAGCACCGGTCCCCTTATACTTATAATTACGCCTTTGCCTTCTTTATTATTCATAAACTATTAACCACCCCTGTATTACTCATAAGCTTCAGTTCCTGAGACTACCTCAATTATCTCACTGGTAATTTCTTCCTGCCTCAGCTTATGGTATTCTTTGGTTAAGGTTTTAATTAAATCATCTGAGTTATCGCTCGCTTTCCTCATTGAGGTCAACCTTGCGCTTATTTCACTGGCAGTAGACTCAAGCAATGCCCCATACATTCTAGTAAATATATATTCTGGAACAATAGACTGGACAATATCTGAAAGCGAGGGCTCATAATAAAAATCTGGTATATATCTGCACACCATGCCCTCATCCTCTCTGGCCATCTTTTCCTCCATATGCTCCTTTATGGGTATTGGAAGTATCTGGATTGTAGTTGGTAGGTGTGATACCGGATTTATAAATCTAGTGTAGTTAATAATTACCTTATCTATATCACCCACAATATATCTTGAGATAAAGTCCCTCGATATTTCCCTGGCATCCAAAAATTTAGGCCATTCAGAAAGATGCTCATAAACTTTTGCTAGTGTATATTCTGCGTACTGAAAATGGTTCTTGCCCTTGGTGCCAATTATATCAAGCTTAACTTCTTTTCCTTCCCTTTCAAATTTTTTAATCTGGTCCTTCATCAAATTAATTATATTTGAATTATATACCCCGCATAAGCCCCTGTCTGCAGTAATTCCAATTAAAAGCACTGCCCTTTCCGGTTCCCTTACCCTGACCAGCCGGTCATCAAGGATCTCTCCACAAAACCCCAAATTGTAAAGGAAATCCTCCACTTTCTCTATAAATGGCCTTGCTTCCTCTATTCTCTTCTGCGCTTTCTTTATCCTTGCAGAAGCAATCATCTGCATAGCTTTAGTAATCTTACGGGTGCCTCTTATGCTTTCAATTCTTTCCTTTACTTCTCTTCCCTTAACCATTTAATCTTCCCCGCTCTCTACAAAATTAGACTTAAATTTCTTAAGTGCGCTGTTTAAGTCTTCTTCTACCTGGTTATCAATTTTTTTTCTCTTGTGCAGCCTATCTATAATTTCTTGGTGGGATTTGTACATATAAGGTATAAATTTATTTTCAAACCTTTTAACCTCACTTATTGGAATATCATCTAAAAACCCGTGGGTAAGGGCAAAAAGTATAATAATCTGATCCTCTACAGGCATAGGCTTATATTGTTCTTGCTTTAATACTTCTACTGTCCTTTCCCCTCTTTTTACCTGTTTCTTTGTCTCCTTATCAAGCTCTGTGCCAAATTTAACAAAAGTCTCAATTTCCCTGTACCTTGCAAGGTCAAGCCTTAACATTCCCGCAACTTTCTTCATTGCAGGTATCTGGGCACTGCCTCCAACCCTTGATACAGACATTCCAGCATTTATAGCAGGTCTTACCCCTGCATTAAAAAGGTCTGTATCTAGAAATATCTGCCCATCAGTAATGGAAATAAGATTCGTGGGTATATAGCTTGAAATATCTCCCCCTTTTACTTCCACTATAGGTATGGCTGTAAGGGAACCACCCCTTAATTTATCTGAAAGCTTGGCCGAACGCTCCAGAAGCCTGGAATGGATGTAAAATATATCTCCAGGATAAGCCTCTCTTCCCGGAGGCCTTCTTAAAAGCAGGGAGAGTTCCCGGTAGCTAACTGCATGCTTTGATAAGTCGTCATACATTACCAGGGCATGTTTTCCCCCATACATAAAGTGCTCACCCATAGCACATCCTGCGTAAGGGGCAATATACTGCAATGCTGCCGGAAACTTAGCAGAAGCAAGAACCAGGATAGTATGGTCCATGGACCCAGTCTCTTCAAGCTTATCTGCAATTCTAGCAGCAATGGAAGTTTTCTGGCCGATAATTACCAGTATGCAATATAGGTCCTTTTCCTTCTGGTTCATTATGGTGTCTATCAGTATTGCAGTCTTTCCAATCCTGCGGTCTGAAACTATCAATTCCCTCTGGCCTCTGCCAATAGGAACCATGGAATCTATTGCCTTTATGCCAGTCTGCAGCGGCTCTTCTACTGGCTGTCTTTCTACTGCCTCGGGAGCTTTACATTCGATTGGCCGGTACTGTTTTGCCTTGATAGGACCCTTTTCATCTAAGGGCCGCCCTAAAGGATCCACTATCCTTCCTACAAGCTCCTCACCTACAGGAACTCTCAATACCTTGCCGGTCCTTTTTACAATATCGCCTTCCTGGATAGTCTTGCTTTCCCCCAGTATAATGCCGCCTATATCGTCTTCATCCAAATTAAGGGCAAGACAGTAGATATCTCCGGGAAGTTTCAACATCTCCCCAGCCATAGCTTTATCCAAGCCGCTAATCCTTATTATTCCATCACCTGCTTCCAGCACCCTTCCAACTTCCTCAACCTTTGATTCGGCTTTGTATTTTTCCAGATTTTTACTTATTAGGCCAGCTATCTTATCAGCCCCTATATTAAGCGCCAAGCTCTTCACCCCGCAGGTCTATAGATTTTAAGTCATCTTTTAACTGTTCCATCCTATTCTTTATGCTCAGGTCAATTATTTCATCCTTAATTTGTATAATAATTCCACCTATTATGGACTTATCCACAATATTTTTTATCCTCACCTCTAAGTTTGTTTTCCTTTTTACCTTTTTGCCTATCTTAGAAATTGTCTTTTTGTCCAGCTTAACCGCACTAATGACCTCTATATCCACCTGTTTCCTAAATTTATTTACAAGTCTTGAATATTCCCGGCATATAGCCTCAACCCTGTCTAAAAGCCCCAGGGACACTATAGCCGGAGCCACAGCTTTTATAGCCGGAGTGGCATCTTCTCCCAGTACTTCCACTAAATTAGCCGTTCTTTTGCTTTCAGGGACAGTCTTATCAGATAAAAGCTCCTTTAATTTAACATTGGAATCCAGCATATCCCTCAATGCCTCAAGTTCCTGCTCTAATTTTTCAATACTATTTTCTGCTTGGGCAATATTCAAGAAAGAATTAGCCAGATATACTGTGCTGTTTTTATCTTTACTAGTCATTTAGATCTTTTCTACCTCTTTTAAGCTATCTTCTATAATTTTTTTATGGTCCTTTTTAGAAATGCTTTTAGATATCATCTTCTCTGCTACATCCAGTGAAATCTCTACAATCCTATCTCTGATTTCTTCCAATGATTTCTCTTTTTCCCTATCTATTTCTTCTCTAGCATCCCTTAGCAATTCCCTTGCTTTCTCCCTGGCTTCCTTCTCTATGTCCGTCTTTATCTTCTGAGCCTCGGCCTTGCTGTCCTCAATTATCCTTTTTGCCTTTTCCCATTCTTTTTCTAGTTCCTCCTTTTGTTTATCCAATATCTTCTGGGCTTCTTCTTTCTGCCTTTCAGCATCATCAATCTTTTGCCTTATCTCCTTTTGCCTTTTGCCTATGATATTGTTTATAGGCTTGAAGGCAAATTTCCATAACACCAATACCAAAATTCCAAAAACAATTATGGACCAAAAGATTGTGCTAGCCATGGGATTTATAATTTGTAGCACTTCTTCCAATTTCTTGCCGCCCCTTTAATTACCAAAATTAAGTTACAAAAATTAATATAAAAGCTATAACTAATGCATAAAGGGCAATAGCTTCCGCAAAAGCTATCCCTATAAACATTGCAGTCTGGATCTGTCCTGCTGCCTCAGGCTGCCTTGCTATCCCTTCCAGTGCTTTTCCCACCAAATTTCCAATAGCAAGGGCAGGGCCTATTGCCCCCACACCTATTGCAAAACCTGCCGCTAAAACTGCAGCCGTATTAGTATCCATTTACATCCTCCTTAACTAATTCTTTTCAGTTATTGCCTCGCCAATATACATTGAAGAAAGTACAGCAAAAATATAGGCCTGTATAGCCCCTACAAAAATCTCAAATACATTTATAGCCACAGCAAATGGAACTGAAGCCAAAGCTATAAAATAGTTTTTAAAATATATTATCAGGCCTAGTGTTACAAAAATAATTACATGGCCTGCAAGCATGTTTGCAAATAGCCTTATAAACATGGAAAAGGGTTTGGCCACCTCGCTGACGATCTCAATGGGCACCACAATTACATACATCCAGGAAGGCACAGAAGACGGGGCAAAAGTCCTTGCCACTCCCCTGAAGCCGTTTTTTACCACATTGGTAATTTGTACCGTAAAAAATACCACAACTGCCAGGGTCAAGGGCACTATGGGATTGGCAGTAGGTATATATACACCTGGTATGAGACCGATTAGGTTATTGGATAGCACAAACAGAAAAATACCTGCAATCAGCGGCCACCACTTATCCCCAGCTTTCTTTTCCATCATATTGTAGACCAGGTATTTTTTTATAAAATATATAATAAACTCGGCTGCTGTCTGCCGCTTGCCGGGAATAATTTTTGGCCTTATGGCTAGAAAGTAAAATAAGGCAAAAAAAAGAATTGCTGCTCCTGCCATGGAAACCACAAGGTTGGTAATGGATATATCAATTCCAAATACCTTTATGGGCACAAGTACCTTAAGGTGAAAATGCTCCAAGACTTTAAAGGTTCCTTCCTCCACCGGTTTCCCTTCCTATTTTCTAAAAATCATTCCCTTATAGATTAAAGTTATCTCAATGCCTAAAAATATTGTAAACAATATGGCAAAAGATATAAAGAAGGCTGAAACATTAACTGGGACAAGCATGGTAATGATAAAAAACATTATCCCCAAAAATACAAGCTTTCCATAAAAAACCAAAGCTGTAAGCTGCAAAGCTTTCCTGTCGCGTTTTTTGTATATATACCGGTAAATATAAATGGTGGACACAAACAAGCCGTAAACCAATATTTCACTCAGAAGGATAGATAAAAATAACTTCCAATGAAACATAAAAAAGACTATTACGGCCGCCAGAACTAACAGGGCTCCGCTAATAATATTAACTTTAGAAGTTAAGCCTAGCTTTGCCATAAGCTTACAAGTCCAGCTTTATAATCTCTATTCCTGCTTCCTTTAGCAAGTCCATTGCCAGGCGGTCAGGATAGCTTTCAGTATGATAGATTGCCCCTATCCCGCTATTTATGATCATCTTGGCACACATGACACATGGCTGGGTAGTAGTATATATAACGCTTTCCTTAATTTGCACCCCGTGGTATGCAGCCTGCAGGATTGCATTCTGCTCTGCATGCAGGCCCCGGCAAATTTCATGCCGCTGCCCGGAAGGTATGCCCAGTTCCTGTCTTAAGCAAGTGCCAATTTCAAGGCAATTTTCAACTCCCATAGGGGCCCCGTTATAGCCTGTGGTAAGTATCCTCTTATTCTTGACCAAAATAGCCCCCACTTTCCGGCGGAGGCAAGTTGACCTGGTTGCTACCTGCCTGGTTATTGAAACAAAGTACTCATCCCAACTGGGACGCTGGTCATTCATATACTTTCCTAGGGGTAATGTTTAATATAGGAATTAATTCTATAACAATTATTTCTTTTTTCCAATTGAATTGAGCTTTTGCCATTGAAAAAAGCCTGCTTAAATACAATATGATATTTATTTTCCTTATTTAATATAAGTTTGATACCACTTTTATGAAAAAATAAATACTGGTTAGGAGAAAATATTTTCCAAATTTTCTTTACCTTATATGGTTAGAGTAAGACTAATAAACGGTATTTGGTACAAGAGATGATGAGGTAAAAGTATAAAATAAAAATAGGGATGAGAATATGTTCACCCTCCGTATCTTTGCCTTAACAATACAAACATACAAATACAAACATACATTTAAT
>CAYREF010000018.1:0-36321 GCA_964423265.1 uncultured Actinomycetota bacterium | reverse complement strand
CTTAGGGTAATATACACCGACCATGTCCGCTATATTTCTTTTAAACTAAAGTAAGTATCTTTCTCAAATCAAACTATTGTAAATAATAATGCCTGCAGCTTAATATGGTATAATCTAATCAAAAACAAATTTAATATGTTAAAAACTAAGCTTATTTTAATTATAACTATCCTGCTTTCTGTGGCTGCCATTACTGTCCAGCCTGCCCTGGTTTATGCTTCTCCCTTGGAAGACCAGCTGGATAACATAAAGCAGGAAAAAGAGCAAACCCAAAAAAAAATTGAAGAAATAGAGGAAAGCGAATCTGAGCTTATAAACCAGATAGATGCAGTGGAAGAGCAGTACCTAAAAACCCTTTCTGAGCTGGAAGATCTGGACCTGGCACTGGCAGAAATTAATAAGGATATCCGGGAAAATAATTTAAAAATCGAAGAAAAAAATGAGGAGCTCAAAGAAATTGAAACCATTCTGGATAAAAAAGTATCATTGCTAAATAACCGGGCAGCTTCCATTTACAAGTATGGAAACAATAATTTGATTGAGCTACTGACTGGCACCAAAGGTTTCCTGGAATTTTTTTCTAAAATTAAACTGATGAATACTATTGCCCAGGAAGACATACGAATAATACAGGAAATAAAGGAAGACAGGATGAAGCTCTTAGACATTAAGAAAAATATAATTAATCTAAAGGAAAAACAACAAGAGCACAAAAAGGACATCGAAAGACTTCTTTCCCAAACTGAAGCCAAAAACCAGGAGATTGAAGATATATATGAGGAGAAAAAAGGATTATTGCAGGAAACCCAGCAGGACAAAGAAGCTCTGCTGGCCATGGACAGGAAGCTTACTGCCAAAGAAAATGAAATTAAAAATATTTTAAGAGGCTTCACCCATGGAGCCTCCCCTACCGGAAAGCTTCTCTGGCCTACCAATGGAAAAGTATCATCAGGGTTTGGCCCCAGGGGAGGGCGTTTCCACTCAGGGGTTGACATATACTGCAGCCGGGGAACTCCGGTCATAGCCGCGGATTCGGGGGAAGTTATCCAAACAGGTTACCATGGCGGATATGGAAATTTTATCCTGATTTACCATGGTGGGAGCTTTGCTACCTTTTATGCCCACCTGGATGGTTTTGCAGTGTCAAGTGGCCAGCCTGTGAGCAAGGGACAGACTATTGGCTATGTGGGAACCACCGGATGGACTACCGGCCCTCATCTCCATTTTGAGGTAAGGATTAACGGTATTGCCAAAAACCCAATGAGCCATTTTTAAGTTACTAGGCCGTGATACCCAGACTAGAACCGGTAGCAAACCAGTCATGAAAAAATTATGGCCATTTGGAAAAAATAATGGAGTTTAATGCTAACTAAAGTTTGGGATATACTCCAGTAAAACCAGGCAATTTTTGTTTAATGGTAATATTTTCAAAGCAAGCTGTAAGCTATAGCTAGGGTAGAGTAAAAATTTATTGACTGGAAATTCTACTATACCTCGGTGTTTTTTATCACTCCTGCCTGTACCTGGCAAAGAGGCTCCAAACATTAGGCATAAACAGGATTAAAGCCCCAAACAGGCTGGTAGCAAGAGTACAGGACCTCAGCCTCCGGGAGAAGTAATACCCATGGTTATCCGGTGGGTCGCATTGGTTTTCCCCGGCTATATTATTACCCTGCTGGAAGGCATAGGTTTAACCGTATTGGTCCTCTTTTTATATTTAGCCTTAAAAGAAGAGATCTCCAAACAAGAATTAGCCGGTATCCTCCGGCTAACAGCTCCCATGACATTTTGGCATGCCAGAAATGAAAAACCGTATCCCGGTAAAATTAAAGCAGTTTGTCCAACCTCCTAACCCGGGAAGGAATATTCCAGGGGCTTGGAAATGGCAGGATATATGCGTCTTCAGACTGCGGGGTGTCCTTATTTGGATACAGCCATAAACGGTATTGTAACAGGGGACGCCTGTTTTTAGAATCACCGGAAGGGGTCCGGAAATAGTCTTTGCCCAGGACGGAACCTATGCTCCCTAAAAGTCCCAGGGTTCTATTGGCGGTTCTAAATGGAGTCTGGATTGGGATGCCACCGTCGAAATCTTTAAAAATGGCCAGTTATGGTGTTCGGTAAAGGTAACCCATTCGGTTACGGGGATAACACTTGTAGACAGGCCCCGGTTGCCGGCAAAGGGTATGAACTGGAAAAGCATTCAAAAATGGGCGATTATTACCTAAACGGGTATAGCGACTAGCCAGTTGGCCCTTTTAAACTAAGCACTAATGGGCCTGACTTTTACACAGTACATACGGTACCAGCAAGCAGGAGGGAAGCCTATATTAGCCCTATCTGGGTATCAGTAAAATGATATTTTGTTAAAGGTTAAGTATATTAAAACAGCATGCTTACAAGTGGCCCATGGGGTTCTGGGCATTTCCATTAATCCTAACCTCAAAATGAAGGTGTGGTCCTGTTGACCAGCCTGTAGATCCCACAAACCCTATTACCTGACCCCTTTCCACAAATTGGCCAGCAGAAACATTAAAGCTGGAAAGATGGGCATACCAGGTAGCAAATCCTCCTCCATGGTATACCATTATGGAATAGCCATAGCCCCCAAAATAACCTGCCTGGACCACCTGGCCGCCATCAGCAGCTTTAACCAGGGTCCCGTAAGGGGCAGATATATCCAAGCCTGAATGAAACCTGTTAGTACCGAATATGGGATGTCTTCTATATCCAAAACCAGAGGTAATCCTTCCTGCAACTGGCCACATGAACTTCCCTGAAGGCGCACTGCCGTGTTTATAGCTTTCAAGGATCCTTTTAACCTCTGCCTCTTTTACCTCCAGCTGTTTTTCCATCCTAATTAGGGCATTTTTATTTGTCCTGGTTTCTGAGAGCAGGGTTTTCTTGTTAGTATAAATGCCTTCAACTTCAGCTTTCTTAGCTTCTGCCTGGGTTACCAGTTTCTCTACTTCTTTTTTATGGTCCTTTTGCTTTTCCCTTAGATCAAGTATTGATTTTTTTACAGATAAGGTTGCCTGCTTTTTATCTTTTATAACCTTGATAATCTCGGTATCCTTTTCTGCAATAAGATTCATTAGCTTCAGGCGGGATATAAAATCTATAAAGGTTTCAGCCTTTAAAAGAATTTCTAAAAAATTGCCATTGCCGTTCTTGTAAATGGCGGCAACCCTGTCGTTTAAAACTTGTATTTTTTCGCCCAGCTCTTCCTCTATTTTCTTTAATTCCTGTTCCTTGAGGACTAGCTCTATAGTAGTGCGGTCTATTTCACTTTTGGCTTCTACAAGCTTGTTGTTGAGTTCGTCAAGTTCTGATAAGGCGCCTAGAAGTTGTTCTTCTACAACTTCTACCTGTTGGATGTATTCCTGTTCCTGTTTTTTAGCCTCTTTTATCTTTTCCTGGGTTTCTTCTCTTTCGTTCTGTATCTGTTCGAGTTCTTCTTCCAGGTTTTGGGAGTAAAGCTTACCCGGAGCTGACAGGAAAAAGCCCGAGGTAAATATTATTATTACTGTAATTATTGCTATGATATTTTTGCTACAAAGCATGACTTTTAATATATTTTTGTTTTAATTTTACCACAATATTTTATAATATAAAAAACTCCTTTAGACTTTTAGGTAACGGCGCAATGCAAGCATGCTACTTATAAGGCCCACCAGAGCACCCAGCACAATTAATCCACCGTAAATATAAATTGATATATTACCGCTGCCAACAATTGCCAAATCCCTTATCCTCATAGTGTCTGCTAAAGCCATCTCGCCCCTTATCAGCAAAAATCTTCCCAGAAAATAAAGGATTAAGGCCGAGATAAGACTGCCCACAAATCCTTCAAAAAAACCTTCAAATAAAAACGGTATCCTTACAAACCAGTTAGATGCCCCCACAAGCTTCATAACTTCTATCTCTTTCCTCCTGGCATGTATGGACAGCCTGATGGTATTATAGATTAATACTATGGTGGCAAGAAGCAGCATTATTATAATCAGCAAGGCAATGGTTCCAACAATAGCTATAATTGAAAATAATTTATCCACATAGTTCTGTCCATATATTACATCATCTATGCCCTCAATATATTCCCCATCCTTATCCAGAAACCTAACTGCCACCTGGTTTACCTTCTCCGGATCGCTTAAGGTAAGTTCAAAGGAAGCAGGCAGGGGATTGCCCTGAATTTCTTTTAATATGTCGCTGCCTTCATTTTCTTCCTTAAATTGTTCTAAAGCCTGGTCTTTTGAAATGAATTTTGCATTTTCTATCTCGCTCCAGCTTTCTATTTCATCTTCCAGGTAACCTTTGAGATCCTGTGAAATGTTGTCTTCCAGGTAAACAGCAATTTCGACCTGGCTTTTTATGGAGTTAAGCACTCCCAATACATCATAAACAATTATTGAAAATAGCCCCACTATAAATAAAGTTATAGCTACTGTAGTTATAGCGGTAAAAGCCATCAGGAAGTTTCTCTTAAAGTTGGCAAAAGTTTCTCCAAAATAATATCTTCCCCTGGTCATTGCTCTCCGTATACTCCCCTCTTCTGGTCTCTTATTATTTCACCGTTTTCAAGCTCTACTACCCTTCTCCTCATTGAATTAACTACACTTTTATCATGGGTTGCCATTACTACAGTAGTACCTATCACGCTAATCCTTGACAGCAGCTTCATGATACCGTCAGAGGTTGTTGGATCCAAATTTCCCGTAGGTTCATCAGCCAGAAGTATTGGAGGCCGGTTAACAAATGCCCTGGCAATGGAAACCCTTTGCTGCTCTCCGCCCGACAGCTGGTGAGGAAAAGATTTCATTTTTTGATACAGCCCTACTAGTTTTAAAACCTGGGGTACCTGCACCTTTATCACATAAGAAGGCTTGCCGATAACATCCAGGGCAAAGGCCACATTCTCATAAACCGTCTTGTTGGGAAGGAGTTTAAAATCCTGAAAAATGCATCCCATATTCCTCCTAAGCTGGGGGACTCTGCTGAGCTTTAGCTTGCAGATATTCCTTCCGGCTATATGTATAGACCCAGTAGTAGCATCAAACTCCTTTATAAGGAGCTTTATAAATGTTGATTTGCCTGAACCTGAAGGACCAACTAAGAATATGAATTCTCCTTTTTTTACTGCCAGATTGATGTTTTTTAAAGCAGCTGTGTTATCCTCGTATATCTTAGTTACATTTCTAAATTCAATCATATTCATTTTGGAAAAGAAAGAAAAATATATTAATAGATAGAAGTTTACCCTTTGGTTAATATTTTTTCAAGATAACCCCTTATAAATATGTCTATATCTCCATCCAGCACAGAATCCACATCTCCTACCTCCACTCCTGTCCTGTGGTCCTTAATCATCTGGTAAGGCTGGAGCACATAGCTCCTGATTTGGTTACCCCATCCTATTTCTTTTTTCTCTCCCCTTAATTTTTTTATCTCTTCTTCTTTTTTCTTGAGCTCAAGCTCATAAAGTTTTGATTTCAGTATCTGCATTGCTGTCTGCCTGTTTAGCATCTGGGACCTTTCATCCTGGCACTGCACCACAGTACTGGTAGGAACATGAGTAATCCTAACCGCAGAGTCGGTGACATTTACATGTTGTCCCCCGGCTCCGCTGGAACGGTATGTTTCAACTTTCAGCTCATCCTTATCTATATCAATATCTACTCCCTGGTCAAACAAGGGGATAACATCTACGGAAGCAAAAGAAGTATGCCTCCTGCTTGAAGCATCAAAAGGAGAAATCCTTACCAGCCTATGGATGCCCTTCTCGGACTTGAGCATACCGTATGCATTTTTGCCCTTTACAGTTAAGGTTACATTTTTTATCCCAGCTTCATCCCCTGTCTGGTAGTCTATGGTCCTGTATTTAAATCCCTTCTTTTCCATCCACATGGTATACATTCTTAAAAGCATCTCTGTCCAATCCTGGGATTCTGTACCTCCGGCTCCCGGATGGATATTTAAGACTGCTGGGTAACTATCATATTTTCCTCCCAATATGGCTTTCTCTTCCATGGTTGCCAGCAGCTTTTGAAGGGAGCTTAGGTTATCCTTTAATTCTTTTTCCAGCTTCTTATCATGCTCAGATTCAAGTATCTCTAAAGCCAGCTCAATATTCTCAATTTTTTCCTCGATTTCTGCCATGCCGCCAGTTATTTCCCTTAAGCTATTTATTTCCTGGATTATATCCTGAGCCCTCTGCTGATCATCCCAGAAATTGGTTTTTAGGGTATGCTTTTGGAGTTCTTCGAGTCTTTTTTTCTTTTTTTCTACCTCAAAGACAGTCCCGTAAGAACAAGAGCTTTTCTTTCAGTTTTTGGTATGTATCCTTATAGTCTTCTAGCATAATTTACCTTCCGCAGCATTTTTTGTATTTTTTCCCGCTCCCGCATGGACAGGGGTCATTGCGCCCAACTTTTTTCTTGCCTTCCTGGCTTCTGCTTGTTTTAGCCTGTTGTGAAGTCTTCTTTGGGCCACTGGTGGTAACATTTGCATAAACTGTTTTTCTTTCTTTCTGCTGCTCGCTTTCCGTGGCTATCCTAGCATTGTACAACAGCTTTACAGTGTCTGTTTTTATATCTGAAATCAAGCCCTTAAAAAGCTGGAAAGCCTCCCGCTTATATTCTACCAGGGGATCCCTCTGGCCGATGGCTCTCAGTCCTATGCCTTCTTTTAGATAATCCATTTCCAGCAGGTGGCTTCTCCACATATTGTCAATAACATTTAACATTACTATCCGCTCCAGCCTTCTTAAAACCTCCGGCCCAAATTCATCTTCCCTTTGCTGGTATAACTTTAAAGCTTTATCTTTTACCATTTCCTTTAAAGATTTGGCATTTATAGTGTCCAGGTCAATCTTCCCCATCACTTCCTGGCCAAACATAGCCTGCAGGTAAGAAGAAAGATCGTCTAAATTCCAATTTTCAGGATATTCATTGGGGTTAATGTGAAAATCTATGGCCTCGTCAATAGTTTCAGCTATCATCTTAAGTGCTGTCTGTTTTAGGTTTTCTTCATCTAAAAGCTTCTTCCTTCTGGCATAGATTATTTCCCTTTGCTTATTCATCACATCATCATATTCCAGCACATGTTTCCTGATCTCAAAATTCCTGGATTCAACTTGCCTCTGGGCATTTTCTACCGCCCGGTTAATCATAGGGTGCTGAATGGGCATATCATCAGGAAAATGGAATGTCTCCATAATAGCTTGTATCCTATCAGAGCCAAAAAGCCTTAAAAGATCGTCTTCAGTGCTGAGGAAAAACTGGCTGGAACCTGGATCACCTTGCCTACCACTTCTGCCTCTCAACTGATTGTCTATCCTCCTGCTTTCATGGCGCTCGGTTCCCATAACATGTAAACCCCCAAGATCAGGCACACCTTTGCCCAATATGATATCAGTTCCCCTCCCAGCCATGTTAGTGGCAATGGTTACAGCTTTTTTCTGTCCGGCATCTGCAACAATTTCTGCTTCTCTTTCATGATACTTTGCATTTAATACATTATGGGGTACACCTTTAGCTTTTAACATCCGGGAAAGCCTCTCTGATTTTTCTATAGAAATGGTTCCTACCAGTACTGGCTGTCCCTTTTTATACCTTGCCTCTATGTCTTCGGCTGCCCTCTCAAATTTTGTTTTCTCAGTTTTATATATAAGGTCAGGCAGCTTATTACGTATAAGCGGTTTATTTGTAGGGATTACCACTGTATCCAGGCCATAAATTTCCCTGAATTCCTTGGCTTCGGTAATGGCAGTTCCTGTCATTCCTGCCAGCTTATCATACATCCTGAAATAATTCTGTATGGTTATTGTGGCCAAGGTCTGGTTTTCATCCCTTATCTTTACCCCTTCTTTTGCCTCAATTGCCTGGTGTAGGCCTTCGCTGTACCTTCTTCCCGGCATTAGCCTTCCCGTAAACTCATCCACGATTATAGCTTCGCCGTCCTTTAAAATATAATCCACTTCATTGGTAAATAGGTATCTTGCCTTAAGCGACTGGTTAAGGGCATGTATAAGCATATAGTTGGATGGGTCGTACAGGTTGTCAATTCCTATGATTTTTTCAACCCTTTCTACCCCTTCTTCGGTCAAAGATACGCTTCTTGCCTTTTCATCAATTTCAAAATCCTCTTCTTCCTTAAGCCTGGGAACAATCCTGGCAAACTGTTTGTATAGCTTGGTGGTACCTGATGCCACTCCAGAGATAATAAGGGGGGTTCGTGCTTCATCTATGAGGATGCTGTCAACTTCATCAATTATGGCATAATGGTGGCCCCTCTGGACAATGTTATCCTTGTCTATTACCATATTGTCCCTCAGGTAATCAAAGCCAAATTCATTATTGGTCCCGTAAATTACATCTGCATTATACTGCTCTTTTTTTTCATGTTTTGGCATTCCGTTCTGCAGCAACCCTATATTCAGGTCTAAAAACTTGTAAATTTTCCCCATCCACTCGCTATCCCTCTTTGCAAGATAGTCATTAACTGTTACCAGGTGAGTGCTTTTACCAGTAAAAGAATTCAAGTACACGGGAAGAGTTGCTACCAAGGTCTTTCCTTCACCAGTTTTCATTTCTGCAATCTTTCCTTCAAACAGGACTGCTCCACCCATTATCTGGACATCAAAATGCCTCATATCCAGCGTCCTTCTGGCTACTTCCCTTACCACCGCAAAAGCTTCATGCATTATAGAGTCGGTGCTTTCCCCATTATCAATCCTCTGCTGGAATTCTGAAGTTTTTTGGGCCAGCTTGTTATCCGGCAAACTTTTAATGCTGCCCTCTAATTCATTGACCCTTGCTACCAACTCTTCATATCTTTTTAATTTTTTGCCTTCACCAAATTTTAAAATGTTTCCAAGCTTTTCAAACATAAAAAACCACCTAATTTTTTTATTCTATCGTGGGTTCTATCAACCCATAATTTCTATCTTTTCTACGGTAAACTACAGCTGTCTGCTCAGTTTCGGAGTTTATAAAAACAAAGAAGTCATGCCCTAAAAGCTCCATTTGCATAACTGCTTCTTCCGGGGGCATGGGCTTCATTATGAAAGTCTTAGTTTTTACAATCTGCTTCCTTATCTTCTGTTCTGCATTTACAGTATTTTTATTGCTGTGGGATTGCCTTCCCCTTTGTATCCTTTTATTTTTATACCTTTTTACTTGTCTTTCTAATTTATCATTAACCTTATCAATTGCTGAATAAGCATCAACTCCAGAATCTTCTGCCCTTATAACTGTTCCTGCTGTATATATAGTTGCTTCTGCCCTGTTGTTTTCATTTATCCTGGGATTCTTTTCGAATATTAATTTTAACTCTATCTCTATGACCTTATCAAGAAATTTAACCACTCTATCCTTTATCTTCTTTTCTGCATACTGCTTGATCTTGTCATCAAGCTCGATGTTTTTACTTTTAATTTTGAATTCCATATTTCCTCCTTAAAGATTTATTCTATCTCTACATCCTTTGCTATATTTCCCCTGCCGTCATTATCCAGCTTAAAAAATACTTTCTGCCCTTTTTTTAAAGTCTTAAAGCCATTAGAGTTTATAAAACTATAATGGACAAAAATATTGTCCATATTTCCGCTTTTTATAAATCCAAACCCCTTTTCCGGGCTGAACCATTTTACTATTCCCTTATTTTTTTTCATATTGATTTAAAGCCCCTGGCTATGGTTAGCACATACACCTTGTTTGCTCCCGCTCCCTTTAAAACCTTGCTTGCCTCGTTTACAGTATTCCCTGTAGTAAATATATCATCAATGAGGACAATATTTAAGCCTGCTACTTTAAGGCAGTCCCTTAGCTTAAAAGAGCCGTCCAGATTAAAAGCTCTGGTTACAAAACCTAGCTCCTTTTGCTGTCTGGTGACCTTAATTTTTTTCAAGTTGTTAGCATAAGGTATATTTAGTCTAGTTGCAAGCTCCCTGCATATATGGCTTATATGGGGGCCTGGGATGCCTTCTATAAGATCTATATTTTCCCCGCTAAAATTTTTGTAGAATAATTCTTCCAGGAAACCGGCCAAAACTTCCCTTAAGCTGTAAATTTTCTGCCGCTTGTATTTGTATATAATCTTTTTTATAGGACCCCTGTATGCTGTATAGCTTCTAAGCTTATAGAAGTAAAAGCGTTTGTCCCTGCAAAATATACATTTTTTTCCATCCAGGGGTGTTCCGCAGTAACCGCAGACATTTCCCAGTTCCCTTATTTGAGCCCTGCAGCTGCTGCACAGAAAACCGCTATTCACCTTCCCGCAAATAGGGCACACTGGAGGTAAAATTATATCTCTTATGGCTTCTATCAAACTGTTTTTCAAAGACTTATTTTTCTTTTTCTTCCTGGTTTTCTCTCTTATCTATGTCTATTACTTCATTTGACATTATCTTAACACTGGGATGAATTATTATCCCATCTTCAACCACACTCCTAGAACCGATAACTGCTTTTTCCAACACAGAAGCCTTGTCCTTTATGTGGGTGCCGTACCCAATTATTGCCCCTATAAGAGAGGCATCCTTTCCTATATATCCATTGCCCCACTTTATTCCTCTGTAAAGGATTGCCCTCTCATCTACTATGGTGTCATCGCCTAATATGATAGGGCCGAAAAGCTTGGCTTCTTTTTTTATTATGGAATTGTCTCCTATGCATACCGGAGGTATTATTATCACATTTTCTTCTATTTTGCAGTTCTTTCCTATCCATACCCCCTCTTTTAATTCTTTCCCAGGAATTTCTACCTTTACCCTGTCTTCCAGTGCATCAAAATTTCCCTGCTGGTATTCATCCAGACTTCCCACATCATTCCAGTACTGGTCATGCTTGTAACCATAATAAGGGATATTTTCATCCAAAAGGGTGGGGAAGACATTCTTTCCAAAATCATAAAATTTACCCTTGGGCATATATTTAAAAATTTCAGGCTCAAAAAAGTAAATTCCACTATTTGCCAAGTTGGATTTAGCTTCTCCACTTAAGGGCTTTTCCTGGAACCCGTAAATCCTCTGGTTGTTGTCTACCAGTACCACTCCGTACTGGGAAGTGTCCTCCACTTCCGTAAGCACCATGGTACATATTCCGCCCCTTTTCTTATGAAAGTTGTAGGCTTTTTCCAAATCTATGTCAGTCAGGGCATCGCCGCTCATTATAAGGAAAGTTTTGCCTTCAAAAAAATCTTCCACTTTCTTTACTCCTCCAGCAGTGCCCATCAGTTCTTCCTCATAAGAATATTCTATATTTACCCCGAATCTGGAACCATCTCCAAAATGCTTCCTGATAACATCTGGGTAATAATGTAGATTGCATACTATATCTCTATAGCCATATTTTTCCAAAAGCCCTATTATATGTTCCATTACCGGTTTATTTACAATGGGTGCCATTGGCTTGGATATAAGGTCGGTTAGCGGCCTTAACCTGGTCCCCAAGCCTGCAGCAAGCACCATTGCCTTTTTCTTGTCATTCATTGTCCCACTCCTTAGGTTTTAATTTTGTAATGCTATGCTTGTAAGGGGGGTGCAGAACTCCTTTTTCAGTTATTATTGCCGTTATATTTTCAGCCGGACTGACATCAAACGCAGGGTTTTCTACTTCCATATAATCCGGAATTATCTGGCTGCCTGCAATTTTCCTTACTTCTTCTGTATTCCTTTTCTCAATCTCAATTTCTTGCCCCCTATTTATTTTAAAATCTATAGTCGATACCGGGGCCGCAACAAAAAATGGTATGCCAAAATTTTTTGCCAGGATAGACAAGCCTAGGGTCCCTATTTTGTTGGCAGTATCCCCATTTGATGCTATCCGGTCAGCACCCACCACCACTGCATCCACATCTCCTGTGGACATAAAATAAGCAGCCATATTATCAGTAATTATAAAAAAATCTATCCCTTCCCTGTAAAGTTCCCAGGAAGTAAGCCTTGCCCCCTGAAGGTAAGGCCTGGTTTCATCTACAATTACCCGGGCGATCCTACCAGCTGTATCAAGCTTCCTGACCACTCCCAGGGCTGTGCCATATCCAGCAGTAGCCAGTGCCCCTGCATTGCAATGGGTAAGGATAGAAAGCTTCTTTTTCTCAATAACTGAAAAAGCTTTAAGCCCATTTTCACCCAATCTCTTATTTACCAGGATATCCTCTTTTTCAATTTTTTTTGCTTCAGCTACCAGCTTTTCTTTTATCCCTTCCACATCAATGCTGCCAATATCCTCAATCAAAGAACTCATCCTGTCCAAAGCCCAGAAAAGGTTTACTGCCGTGGGCCTGGTTTTTCCAAGAGTTTTTATGCTGTCTTTTACATGACCGGCAAGCCCCTCTCTGTCTTTGCCTTCATGTTCAAGGGCAGCAAGAGCTACCCCGTAAGAGGCAGTAACACCTATGGCAGGAGCGCCTCTTACTACCATATCCTTTATTGCCTTGGCAGTCTGACCTGAAGTTCTACATTCAACAAAAACTTCTTCAAAAGGTAGCTTTCTCTGGTCTATAAGCTTAAGCAGCCCATCCTTCCAGATAAGGGTAGGCACATTTTTTCTGGCTATGTCCCTATTTCCCATGAATTTAAGTACTCCTGTTGTTCCGGGGTTAACTTATCAATTTCTACCCCCATTGTCTCAAGCTTTATCTTCGCAATCTTTTCATCAATTTCTTTTGGCACTCCGTAAACTTTCTTCTCCAGTTTTGCGCTGTTCTCATAAATATATTTTGCGCTCAATGCCTGGTTTGCAAAACTCATATCCATTACACTTGCAGGATGCCCTTCAGCCGAACTTAAATTTACCAGCCTTCCCTGGGCCAGCACATAGATTCTTCTTCCGTCCTTCATCCTGTATTCTTCAACCATGGGCCTGACTGTCCTTACAGAAGAGCTGTTCTCTTTAAGATACTCCAAGTCAATTTCTATATCAAAATGGCCTGCATTGGCAACAATAGTTTTATCCTTACAATTTTTAAGTATAGGTTCCCCTATAACATGCTTATCCCCGGTAACTGAGAGAAATATGTCCCCTATTTTTGCCGCTTCAGTATTTTGCATGACTTCAAAGCCGTCCATCTTAGCTTCCAGAGCCCTTAGCGGATCAATTTCCAGCACTATTACTGATGCGCCCATACCCTTGGCTCTCATGGCAACACCCTTGCCACACCATCCATAGCCAACTACTACAAACCTCTTGCCGGCAATGAGGATATTGGTGGCTCTCAGTATTCCATCAATGGTGCTTTGGCCTGTCCCATACCTATTGTCAAACAAGTGCTTGGTCTGGGCATCATTTACCGCAATTATGGGGTAACCCAAAACTTTCTTAAGTTCCATGCTTTTAAGCCTTATGACTCCAGTGGTAGTCTCTTCAGTTCCACCCAGCATGTTATCCATCAGCTCTTTTCTCTTGCTGTGCACTGAAGAGACCACATCCGCCCCGTCATCCATTGAAATCCTGGGCTTGGTGTCCAAAACGCTATTTATGTGGCGATAATAAGTGTCATTGTCTTCCCCTTTAACAGCAAAAACCGGTATTCCGTAATGCTTTACCAGGGAGGCAGCAACGTCATCCTGGGTGCTTAGCGGATTTGAGGCGCAAAGTGAAACATTGGCTCCACCTTCCTTTAAGGTCACCATGAGGTTTGCTGTCTCGCTGGTTACATGCAGGCAAGCTCCCAGAGTTAATCCTTTAAGGGGTTTAGATTTTAAAAAGTCCTCTCTTATGCCCTTAAGCACAGGCATATCCCTTCCCGCCCACTCAATCTTGTTTTTGCCTTCCTCCGCTAATTCAATATCTCTTACATCAAAGTCCATATTAATCCTTTCTAAGTCAGTCTAGCTTTGCAAGTTCTGCTTTCAGTTTTTCTATCTTTTCCACCGGCGTGGGGTCTACCCCGTGAAGCAAGGCTAAATAAACGCTGGCTATATCTCCTGTATACATAGCCGAAAGAGCCTTGGCAAGTTTTGATTTGCCTTTTACCGGTATTTCAATAACTTTACTAAAATTTGTCTTAACCAGCCCAACAGTGGTATCTATCCTGGTTTTCATCCTAATGTTTTCATCTTCATCCCTTAAAATCAAAAGAGTTAGCTTTCTTGTGGTCTCAGCCAGCCTTTCCCAGCCTACAGTTTCATTATGGTTAAGCTCTGGAAATTCAGCCCAGAAGCAGGGGGTTTTTCCGTTTTCATTAATTTCACATTTCCACCTGTAGGCAATTGCAGACAGGTATCCTCCACTCCCATATACTACAGGAAGGCTGTTCCCAATAGCCATAGCAATCTGTTTGGCGAAATTTTTATCTGTTTCCACTCCCCGGTTAAATTTTTCAGACAGTTCTTTTATCTGGCCTAAAGCGCTATCAATATCACTGCTGTTAACTTTTGCCAGCCCAGTATCCCTAAGAGCTAAAAGGGTGGGTAAAAACAAAAAACCAATTGCACCACGGGGCTGGTGCCCTGCAGGTACTTTAACCATGCAGGCCTCATATTCTTCTGCCATCTCTTCAAGCAGACCCCCCGAAGCAACAAAAAGCAAGGTTGCCCCCCTTTCTTTTGCCTGCTTGAGGCAGGAAATTGTTTCTTCAGTATTCCCTGAATAACTTACAGGCACTACCAGCCAATCCTTGTCTATGTATCCTGGTAAGCTGTAACCCTTAACAGTTTCAATAGGTATATCTGAATCATCCATTATAAGGGATTTAATAAGATCTCCTACAAAGCCTGATCCACCCATCCCCAGGAAGGCAATGCCGGTATAGTTTTTACCTGCTATCTTGCTTAAGTCTGCCGAATCTGCAATCTTTTTTGCCTCCACCAGCTGATGGTAAAAGTTTTCCTCAGTTTCCAGCATTCCCTGCCTGTCAATTTTTTTTATTTTATTTAATTCATCCAGCTGTTTCATGATCCTCTCCAAATTCTTTGTTTATACTACAAATTATTATTAAATTAATCCATTAATTACTTTTTTGCCAAGACCGTGCAGGTATGAAAGCTTGTTTTGGCTACTACTTTCCGCATAAACCCTCACCACTGCTTCAGTGCCGGAAGGCCTTACCATAATCCAGCTCCCGTCTTCCAAGAAATACTTATACCCGTCTATGGTCACCACCTGTTTTACTCCTTCTGCTTTTATAAGGTCTGGCACTTTTTTCCCCAGAAGCTCCTTTAGCTCTTCCTTCTGCGCTTCGGTTACCCCGTAGTCAAGCCTCTGGTAAACAAAATAACCAAATTTCTCATATATCTCTTCCAGTATCTTATTAATTGTCTTTCCTTTTTTGGCCATTATTTCTACCAATTTCAAGCCCATAACCATGCCGTCCCTCTCAGGTATATTACCATGTAGCCATAAGCCCCCGCTTTCTTCTCCCCCCATCAAAACTCCGCCATCCAGAATCTCTTTTCCAATATATTTAAACCCTATGGGGGTAGTCTTTAGCTCAAGATTATGCCTTTCTGCAATCCTGTCAATAATAGAAGAGGTAGACACAGTTTTTATTACCCGGCCGGAAAGTTTCCTATCTTCTACCAGGTGGTATAAGATTATGGCAAAAATATGGTGGGAGCTTATATAGTTGCCATCTTCTCCTATAGCTCCTATCCTGTCAGCATCCCCGTCCAGGCAAATCCCCAGTTTGCAGCCCTCCTTTTTTAAAACTTTTATAGCATCCCTTATATGTATTCCTATAGGCTCCGGATTTATCCCCCCAAAGGAAGGATTATACTGAGAATGTATCTCCAGGATGTCCTTTATTCCTAATCTGTCCATAAGTTCTTTATATGTTTTCTGGGCCGCTCCGTACATGGGATCTAGCAAAACTTTATAACTAAAACCCTTTAATGCATCCAGGTCTATCAGCCCTTCAACATGGGCCTGGTAGCCTTTTTTAAAATCCTTATAGCTTAAATACTGTGAGGAGTCTTCCTTCTCCGAAATGCACCGGTAAAAAAGGCCGTCCCTTATTCCCCGGTTTACCCTTTTTTCTATTTTTTCTATCATATCCATGGTAGCAGAGCCTCCGTAAGGGCCCTTTATTTTATACCCGTTATATTCCGGAGGGTTATGACTGGCAGTAATCATTATTCCCAGGTCAGCATTATCTACTACCACCGCAGTAGATAATATGGGAGTTGGTATAAAGCTGTCCGAGACTATAGTTTCTGCCCCATTTGCTGCAAATACCCCGGCTGCCACCTGGGCAAACCTGTCTGAGAGAAACCTGGTATCATAACCTATCACTATTTTAGGCTTCTCACCCTTCGACTTTACCTTATGCTCCAGGTATTCACATACGCCCTGGGATACTACCCTGACATTCTCAGAGGTAAAGGCTTCTGCAATTATTCCTCTCCAGCCGTCGGTTCCAAATTTTATGGTTTTGTCATTCATTTTCCTACCTTGCTAATTTTTTTAACCTATTGTAATCATATTCCACCATTATCTTTACCAGCTGCTCAAATTCAACTTCTGGTTTCCAGCCCAGCTCTGTCCTGGCCTTGGATGAATCCCCTACCAGAAGGTCAACTTCTGCCGGCCGTAGAAACCTTGGGTCAGTCTTTACATACTTTTGCCAGTCCAAATCCAGGCATGAAAAAGCAGCATCCACCCATTCCTTTACCGTATGGGTCCTGTCAGTAGAAACCACATAATCTTCAGGGTTGTCCTGCTGCAGCATCAACCACATGGCCTTAACATAATCCCTGGCATATCCCCAGTCTCTTTTTGCATCCAGGTTTCCAAGATAAAGGGCGTCTGATAAGCCTAGCTTTATCCTTGCTGCCCCGTCAGTTACTTTTTTAGTTACAAACTCCATGCCCCTCCTGGGGGATTCATGGTTGAACAATATCCCGCAGCATGCAAACAGGTCATAGCTTTCCCTGTAATTTACTGTAAGATAATGGCCATAAACCTTGGCCACTCCATAAGGGCTCCTGGGGTAAAACGGCGTACTTTCACTCTGGGGGACTTGCTTAACCTTTCCAAACATTTCCGAGCTGGATGCCTGGTAAAACTTAATCTCCTTGCTCTGATGCCTTACTGCCTCCAGCATCCTGGTAACCCCCAGGCCAGTAAATTCCCCGGTTAGCACCGGCTGCTTCCAAGAGGTGGGAACAAATGACATGGCCGCTAGATTATATATTTCATCAGGTTTTGCTTCCCTTACCGCATTTACTATGGACAGCTGGTCTAGAAGATCTGCCTGAACAAATTTTATCCTATGCTTTATTTTCTCAATCCGGTACAGGTTTTCAACTGAAGACCTTCTTATCATTCCATAAACTTCATATCCTTTCTTCAGCAGCAATTCTGCAAGATAAGACCCGTCCTGTCCTGTAATTCCAGTAATTAATGCTCTCAATTTTTTTCACCTCTTAGGTTTATTTTAAAAATTAATTTGTCCCGATGTTATTTTTGAATTTATGCAAATTTTTATCCCATTCTTTAAAACATTATTATTCCCTATGCTGCTGTTATCTCCAATTACTGATACCCCACCTATTTTTACATTCTCGCCTATCCTTACATTCTTTGACAGTATTGAATTCCTTATCTGGCTGCTCTTTCCGATGTGGCAATTGTCAAAAATTACGCTGCCCTCAACTTCCGCCCCACTGGATATATAGCAGTGATCTCCGATAACGGTCATGGGCATTATCCTGGCCCCTTCCTCCAGTATGGTACCGTTTCCTAACACCACTGGCCCGGAAACAAAATTAGAGCTACTACTTTTTACCTTGTCTCCTATATAGATATTTGGTTTGTACTGGCTGTAGGGAAATTCAAAATCTACCTTCTTGTCTAAAATATCATTATGGGCAGTGAGGTATTTTACTGGAGTTCCTACGTCCAGCCAGTAAGCCTCCGACCTGTAGCCATAAATTTTAAAGCCTTCATTTAAAGCTTTGGGAAATAGTCCCCTCTCAAATGAAAAGTTAACTCCCCTTGGGACCAGGTCCATCACATGAGGTTCAATTATATAGGTGCCCGCATTGATCAAGTTAGTGGTAATCTCCTCTTCACTTGGTTTTTCTAAAAATTCAATTACCTTGCCTTCCTTATCTGTGGGTACCAGCCCGTAAGCACTGGGGTCTTCCACCGGGGTAAGGGATATGGTGACATCTGCCCCTTTCTGCTTATGGTAGCTAATCATCTCGGTTAAATTAAGGGAGGTCAGTATATCCCCGTTAAAAACCATAAAAGGTTTTCCGTCCAGGTACCTTTCCACATTTTTTACTGCCCCGCAGGTACCCAGCGGCTTTTCCTCAATTACATAATCAATATTTACCCCCAGCTTAGAACCGTCCCCGAAATACTTCTTAAAAGTAGCTGGGAGATAGCCCGTTGAGAAAATAATATCTTTAAGCTGATGGGATTTTATCCAGTTGATAAAATTATGCATAAATGGCCTGTTTACCAAAGGAAGCATAGGCTTGGGGTTTAAATATGTTATTGGTCTCAGCCTAGTGCCTTTTCCGCCTACCAGTATTACTTCTTTCAATTTTTTTAAACCTCCTTCTTAATTTTATCTCTCCAATAGTCCAAGGTATCTTCCAGGGATTGCCTTAAGTTATAATATGGAGTCCAGCCAGTATGCTTTTTTAGCTTGGAATTATCCCCATAAATGGCATCAACGTCTATGGGCCTGAACTTGTCCGGGTCTATTTTAACCTTTATAGAATCTTTTTTGCTTAAGGATATCAGGGTCTTAAGTATTCCAGAAATTTTTACCTTCTTTCCGCTACATACATTATAAGGGTGGCCAACTTTTCCTTTATCCATTATGGAAACATAAGCCCTTACCACATCCCTTACATCCAAGAAATCCCTGTATGCTTCCAGGTTCCCCACCTTTATTTCCGGCTGCTGCAGGCCATTTTCAATTCTTGCAATTTGTTTTGCAAAATCAGAACAGACAAACCGCTCTGACTGCCCTGGGCCTATATGGTTAAAGGACCGGGTAACGCATACGGGCAAATGGTAAGCCTTGCTATAGGTAACCGAAAAAAAATCCAAAGCGGATTTACTTATGGCATAAGGGTTGGAGGGGAAAATATTAAAGTCCTCCCGGATAGGCATATCCCCCTTGGGCTGCCCATATTCTTCTGCAGTGCATACCACTAGAACCCTGCAGCCATTTGCATATTCCCTTACTGTCTCCAGAAGGTTTATTCCTCCAAAAACATTAACTTTAAAAGTCTCTATGGGGTTATGCCAGGAATAGCTTACCGAGCTCTGGGCCGCAAGGTGGTAAATCCTTTCCGGGCCAAATCTTCTTACTATATTTTCCACCCCTTTTTTGTCTTTTAGGTCAAGGGCCTCTACTTCTATCCCTTTATAATTTTTATCTATATTTAAATCAATGCCTAAAATTTGATTATTTTCCTTAAGTAAAATTTTAGAAAGATGGCTTCCCACAAAGCCTGCAAACCCTGTTATTATAATCCTCAAAAGTTTTTTCTCCTAGATATTTGACTATAAACTAAATATACCTCTTATTTTAATATAAAAAGCAAACTATACAAATAAAATTAGCCAAAAACTTTCTTGCAGGCAGTAAGTATTACCCTAAGGCCTAACACCATCACCAGGATGGGGATGAAAACAACCCTCCAATTCTTTCGGTAGTTTTTCCAGAAAAAGCGGAAAACACTTTTTTGCATCCGGTAGCTTGCCCTGATATCTTTACCTCCACTGCTTCCTCCAACATAGTGGAGCACCTTTGCATAGGGGAAATAATAAACCTTCCACCCCTGTTTCCACATCCTGAAACAGATATCAAGGTCTTCAACATACATGAAATACTTCTCATCAAGCATCCCTGCACCTTCTATTGCCTTCCTTCTAACCATCATGCATGATCCGGAAACCCAGTCTACTTCAAAAGGCTTACTTTTATCAATGTCTGCTAGCTTGTATTTCCTTGAAAATGGGTTATCAGGATAAACCACGGTAAGAAGTGTGTGTATGGTAGCATTTAGCATTGAAGGAAATTTTCTGCATGAATGCTGTATGCTGCCATCACTGTTAATTATCTTCGGTCCCGCCACAGCGGCACCCTTGTTTTGGTCCATGAAATCAACCAGTTTCTGTATGGAATGCTCAAATACCTTGCAGTCGCTGTTTATGAGAAGGATGTACTTAGAGTCTGTATTGCTGGCTGCCAGATTATTGGCAGCAGCAAAGCCTATATTTTGACTGTTTTTAATAAGGGTTACCTGGGGATAGTCCTTCTCAATGAATTCAGCAGTTCCATCCTGGGAAGCATTGTCTACTACCACTATATGGCAGCTGCATGAAGGCTTGTTCTCTAAGATTGAATCCAGGCAATCTCCAATATATTCCAGGCTATTGAAGGTTACGATGCTTACTATAAGTTTTTTTCTTTTCTTGTTAATTGTTTCCAATATTTAAAAATCAGGACAGAAGCATAGAAATACTTTTCTTGGCAAGTGCAACCCAATCATCACCCCGGGGGTTTAGCAGCCCCTGTATCAGAAATCCTATGGTAAGGGAAAAAAGTATTTTTGATATGTCCTCTTCTTCTCCTACATTTTCATTATATTTTTTCTGTATGCTGGTAAAAAACTCTATAAACCTTTTATATGAGCGCTTGCTTATATTCTTTAATTCCTTTTCCCTCAGCCCCCTTATATACAGTTCTAAAAATACAGGCAGCTGCCCGGAAGCAGTGGCAAAAGCCGGACTTATTTTATCCGGTATGTTTAATAGCAGCTCAAGGGTATTTTTAGAATCAATATTCCTGGGGTCAATATCGAGGGAAACTTTGTCTATCCAGTGGTCCAAAAGCTCTAAAAAAAGCTGTTGTTTGGTCTTAAAATGGTGGTAGAAAGCCCCCTTGGTTACTCCTGCCTGCTGGCATATGTCTTCAACTCCTGTATCGGAGAAACCCTTTTGGGTCAGGCATGTTTCTGCTGCTTTAAGTATTTTGGCTATGGTTTCTTTGCTTCTCTTTTCCTGAGTCATGGAACTGTCCTCGCTAAATATTTAGACAGGTTTTCCCTGCCTGCCAGGCTTTCTATAACTTTTCTAACCTTTTTTCTGGATTCAGAAATATAATAGACGGCAGGCCCGCTTCCTGCAAGGTGCAGGGGGGCTACCCCCATATCTTCAAGCTCGCCAATCCATTTGTTAAATTCATTAAAACAATTATTGTACACTATTTCAAATACATTGAACAAATTCTCCCTAAACCTATTAGTACCGTTGCCATCTTTAAGCTCCTTTATCAAAGTGCCTGTAAACATCCCCTTGGAATAATGTGCTGGTTTGATGTAGGAATAAAGCTTCGAGGTTTTCTCACTAATGCAAATGGGAAGGGGTATTACCACCAGCCATTTTGTATTCAGGTTTTCAAGCGGTTTAACTTTTTCCCCCCTGCCTTTTACCAGGCAGGTTCCCCCATATATAAAGTAGGGAACATCCGAGCCAATACGGGAGCCAATCTCTGCCAGATCCTTCCTGCCCAATCCCAGGCTCCACAGCTTGTTTAAACCCTTTAGAGTAGCAGCTGCATCGCTTGAGCCCCCTCCCAAGCCTGCAGAAGAAGGTATATTTTTTTTAAGCTGTATCAAAGCTCCACCATCGTAGCCGGTTTCCTGTTTTAATAGTAAAGCTGCCTTATAAACTAGGTTATCGAAAAGGAATTTACTGTCGCCGTTTCCAGGAAGGCTGTCATGGGAGGGAAGATTACAATATTCAGGTATAACCTGGACCCATTCATTGTCCCAGAAAGTAAGCACATCACATATATCAATAGTCTGCATCAGTGATTCTATTTCATGGTATCCATCATTTCTTTTATCCAAGACCTCCAAGGTGAGGTTAATTTTTGCAGGAGCAAGTTCGCAAATCATAATGCACACCACCCTATAATTTAATTACCCTAACTACTTCCTTTTCATTTACTTCTGTATCTACACATCCGTCTCTGCTCAAAGGCACAGTAATAATAGCAGGTTTAAAATCTAGATCCATTTTGTCTGCAACTTCCCTTACTGTACAGATGCCTTCCTCAAGCTCTTTTTCACAAGCTATGGCTATTATTGCCCTGGGCTTTGTCCTTTTTATAAATTTTATAGCCAGAGAACCCCCGGGAGCTATGCAAACCCCCTTATAGCCCAATTTTTGGGCAAGCAGCCTCAGCCTTCCAATAGAGCACCTGTTTTGGCAGCTATCCCTGCACTGCAAGCCCTCTCTGGTCATTTTTGCTTCACAGGTTTCACTATGCCTTAAACAGTGAGGAAGAAGAAGCACCCTCTCTTTAGGGTCTATTTTTGCCAGTTCTTCTTCACTCTTTGTTTTCAGCTCGATATTTTTTTGTTCCATTTCTATCACATCTTATATTATATTTATTAAATTTTGCCAATGCCATAAGGGGAAAATAATCTTTATATAGCTCGTATTTCAGGTAAAAAGCACCCGGGAAGCCTCCCCCGGTATAGTATTTTTCATTCCAGCTTCCATCTGGCTTCTGGGTACCCGTAAGGTAATCTATACCCCTGGCCACAGAAGAAGAGATACCTTCAGCCGACAGTAGGGCAAGAATAGCCCAGGCTGTCTGAGATGCAGTACTCTCACCTAAATGTTCGTACCTGTAGTTTTCATAGGAGACACATGACTCTCCCCATCCGCCATCTTCATTCTGATGCCTTTTAAACCAGGCAGCAGCTTTTTTCACCTCAGCGCTTAAGTCACTGTCAACATTTTCCCCAATTTCTTCAATTGCCTGAAGCACTTTACTGGTTCCATATATGTAGTTAACACCCCACCTACCATACCAGCTTCCGTCTTTTTCCTGGCTGGTTTTTAAGTAGTTTAGGGCTTTAGTAATGGCTTTTATATTATCAAAATATCCCAGCTTTCCCAATACAGATAACACATGGCCGGTAATGTCCGGACTGCCAAAATCAAGGGGGGTTATAAAGTCGGCAAAGGGAATATGCCTCAATATCTTCTTGTCATTGTCCCGGTCAAAGGCTGCCCAGCTTCCATCACTGTTTTGCATGTCCAGCACCCAGTTTATTCCCTTTCTTATAGCTTTTTTCTTCCTTTTTTCATCTCCAGCCTTAATCATGCTCAAAGCTAGGCAAACAATTGAGGTGTCATCAATGTCTGGATAAAACTTATTCTCAAATTCAAAGGACCAACAGCCAGTATCTGTCCTGGGGTTTTTTATGCTCCAGTCCCCTTTTGTCCTTACCTGCTTTTCAAGCAGCCAGTTGGCCGCCTTTTTAAGTTTTTCCTCATTTTCTGGAATTCCGGATTCCCTTAAAGCAATGGCAGCCCATGCGGTGTCCCATACCGGGGAAGTAGCTGGCTGCAACACTATTTTATTGGAATCTTCTGCTATGAAATCCTCCAGGCCTTCTAGCCCTTTCTTCATTACTGGATGGGTATTTTCATACCCCAAGCATTTTAAGGCTATCAGGGAAAATAGCCAGGGAAGCATTATTCCTCCCCAGCTTCCATCATCTTCCTGCCGCTGTACTATCCACTTTTCCACCTTTTTTATAGCCTTATCCCTGCCAATTTTTACCTTTCTGGGAAGCTTATCCCAAAGCTTAAAAGCCCTGTTTAAAATCAGAAAAAGATTGCCCAACGAATAAATATTTTTTTCCTTATAGGGCTTGGGGTTTTCAAAATTATCCATATCCCGGTACAGCTCAAAAATCCGCTCATCTTTCCTTAATTTATATACAGGCTTTAAGGCAATAATAATAGAAAAAGCCATTATGGTGGACCGTGTCCAGCTGGCAAAATCATAGATGTTTATAAAGAACCATTCAGGCAGGAATATAATTTCCGGTGGTATCTCAGGAATAGCGTCCCACCTATATTGCCCAAATAAAGCCAGTATAATCTTGGTATATGTATTGGCCGCTTCAATGCCTCCGTTGTCCAAAACAAATTTTCTTGCCTTTTTCATGCATTGTTCATCTTCTTTCAAGCCGCACATTTTAAGGCCGAAATATGTTTGGATGGTAACATCTATGCTGCCGCTTCCTTTCCAAAAAAGGCTCCATGAGCCATTTTGGTTTTGCTTTTCAAGCAGGTAGTTTACAGCTTTCTTTTCCCTTTTTCTGTTCCTTATCCCCAAAAACCTTATCAAGGGTATAAACCCAGAAACAACGCTTACATCCGCTTCCAGCAACCCAGCCCAGTAGCCATCCCTGTGCTGCCTGGAGAAAAGATATTCCTGGGACCTTTTTATATTCTTATCAACTTTTTTAGGGTCAATTTTCAACATAGCCTTTCTCCTTAAACCATTTAATTGACTTATAGAAAGCGTCTTCTACCGAACTCTGGGGGAGCTGCAGCTCTTTTACTGCCTTGCTGCAGTCAAAGAACCTGAATTTTCTGGCAGTCTTTACTGCAGGCAGCGGTATCCTGGGATGCTTTTTTAGTACCTTTCCACTAAAAAACTCATCAACATAAGCAGCTGATAGTGCCAGCCATATAGGTATCTGCCTCCTTGGCGCATCCAGCCCTGTTATTTCTGCCAATATCTCAAGCATTTGCTTTAAAGTTAAATTCCTGTTTCCCAGAATATAGTTCTGGCCAATTTCCCCTTGCTCCAGGGCCATGACATGGCCTTCAGCCACATCCTCTACATCAATAAAATTTAAGCCGGTATTTACATATGCAGGCATCCTGTTTGCCAGGAAATCCACTATAACCTTCCCGGTAGGGGTTGGCTTTATGTCTTTTTCCCCTATGGGGGTAGTGGGGTTTACAATAATTACCGGACAGCCTTTTTGGCATAACTTCCTAACTTCGGCCTCCGCCAATACCTTGGACCTTTTGTAGTCCCCGGCTACTTCTTCCGGGTGACAGATAGCTCCTTCCCTGCCAATTTCACCATTAGAAACCTTCATAGTGGATTCGCTGCTGGTATAAACAATTTTCTCAGCCCCGGAAGAAAGAGCTGCTTTAATTACATTTCTAGTTCCTTTTACATTTATCCTGTAAACTTCCGCAGGGTCCGGGGACCAGAAACTGTAGCTTGCGGCCACATGGAAAAGAGCTTTGCACCCGGATGCTGCCTCCAGCAGTGAGCCATAGTCCTTAAGGTCGCCGTAGCATATATTTACATCAAGGTCTTCTAAATTCCCCAGGTTACTGCTTTTTCTGGCCAGAACATTAACCTGCCAGCCATGCTCAATTAACCTCTTGGCTACATGGCTTCCAATAAAGCCTGTAGCTCCGGTAACCAGTGCTTTCACTTGCCCCTCCCGGTTATATTCCATTTTGCAAGCTTTAAAAGGTCACCGAAGTTTTTCTTCCCCATAACAGAGCTTGCCTCATATCCGCAGTGGACCATGCAATTTTCGCACCTGGGATCTTTTCCCCTTCCGTATTTTTCCCATTCTGTGTTTTCAATAAAATCCCTGTAAGTGGGGTAATGGGCATCAGTAATAAGGTAGCAGGGGCTCTTCCATCCCCTGGGATTTACGGTAGGGTTTGCCCAGGGAGTGCATTTAAGCTCCCTTTTTCCTGATAAAAATTCCCAGTAAATGGGGGTATTGTATAAAGTTATCCCGTCCAGGTTCGAATAAATTTTAGAAAAAATTCTGTTTACCTGCTTTCTTTCCATAAAAACCTCTTCTTTTACCTCTCCATAGCTGAAAGCAGGAGATACCATTATCCCGTCAGTGCCAATGCTTTTAAGCATCCTGAAAAGTTCCAATATCTCGGCGGGATCCGTGTCCTGGTAAATAGTGGTATTGGTTCTGACCTGGTAATTCAGCCTTTTTGCCTTTCTTATGGCCGATACTGCTTTCTGGAATACCCCTTTCTTTGCTGCCATACGGTTATGGCTGGCGGCCATGCCGTCCAGGTGCACTACCAGACTTAGGGCAGGATCAGGCTTTATCTCGTCTAAGAAATCTTCTAGGAGCAATCCATTGCTGCAAAGATACACAAAATATTTATTATCCAGAAGACCTTCCACTATTTTTTTTATCTCGGGATGCAGCAGGGGCTCTCCCCCGGTTACCGATACTATGGGAGCGCCTGCCTGCTTTGCCATATCCAGGCATTCTTCTGCGCTTAAAGTCCTGTCAAGTATGTCCTTGTACTCTTTTATCTTGCCACAACCCCTGCAATTGAGATTGCACTTAAACAGGGGTTCAAGCATTAATACAAAGGGAAACTTTTCCCTGGCTCTATTTGCCCTCATATGCCTTATTAGCCTGGAAGAGAGCTTGGCTGAATAAATCACTTCTCCCCCTTTATGATATGTGGTGTATTTTTTAAATCATCTATTCTGGCTGCCCCTATGCCGAACATAGCGATTTTTAGGCCAGCTGCTATTTCATCTATATAATCAATGCAGGACTTAACCGATACCCTTATATTTCTCAGCATAGGCAGGGCAATACCTGCAATGTCTGCCCCCAGAGCTATAGCCTTGGCTACCTCCAGCCCGGTCCTTATGCCGCCGCTTGCCACCAGAGGGATGGTTTCAGAAACAGACCTTACCGCCTTAACTGAGTCTGCGGTAGGAATTCCCCAGCTATTAAAGGAAGCGGCAACTTTTTTTAGCAGCCTATCCTTGGACCTGTGTTTTTCCACTTCAACCCAGGAAGTACCACCAGCTCCGCCAACATCAATGGCAGAAGCATTTATCCCTATAAGCTTTTTTGCAACCTCCCTGGAAATTCCAAAACCCACTTCCCTTATCAGAACCGGCACCTCCAGTGAATTGCAGACCTTTCCAATTTTTTCTTCCAGGCCCCTAAAATTGCAATTTCCCTCAGCCTGGAATGCCTCCTGCATTAAATTAAGGTGTATAATTAACGCATCTGCATCCACCATTTTTACTGCTTTGCTGCATTCTTTTATCCCAAATCCATAGTTAAGCTGGACTGCCCCCAGGTTTGAAAACAGCAATATGTCAGGAGCTACATCCCTTACCAGGTAGCTTTTATGGCTGGCATTATCTTCAATTGCTGTTCTCTGGGATCCCAATCCCATGGCAATGCCCTTTAGCTGGGCAACCTTGGCTAAATCCCTGTTTATCTTGCCTGTCTGGCTTGTTCCCCCCACCAGCGGGGAAATCATTATGGGCAGCTCCAATTTTTTGCCCAAAAAAGTTGTGGCCACCTCAATTTCTTCCAGGGCAATGCCGGGAAGCGCCTGGTGGATAAACCGGTAATCCGTAAAGCCATTACTTATTTCGGTGGCCTCAACATCTTCATTCAAGCTTACAAAAAGATGCTCTTTTTTTCTTATGCTGTTTTGTTTTTTTTCTAATGCCATTATTAGAATTCCCTTTTGACAAGAAATTTAGATATATCTATAAAATGGTCTTTGCCGGCCTGGTCTACAGGCAGCCTTTCAATGCAGCTCAGCGCTTTCTGGTAATATTTTAAGGCCATATCCTCTGAATATTTCCTTGCATCTGCCTCTTTTAAAAACTCCAGTACAGACTCTATGTCTTTTCCATTAATCTCACTTTTATTATAAATAGCCAAAAATTTTTCCCTTGTTTTCCGGCTTAAGTTTTTAAGGCAGAAAACCACAGGAAAAGACTTTTTTTTCTTCCTAATGTCACTTGCTTTGGGTTTGCCGGTTTTCTTATCATTTCCCCAAATCCCTAAAACATCGTCTTTTATCTGGAAAGCCAATCCCAGGTTAAACCCCAGTTCTCCAAAAGCTTTTGGTATTTTTTTTCCGGTATTTATAACTGACCCCATAAGCATTGCTGCCTGGATCAGGGCAGCAGTTTTCTTTTCAACCATGCCTAAGTACTGGTCAGTGGTTATATTCTCCCTTTTTTCATAATCAATATCCAGGTACTGGCCTTCTATCATCTTTAGGCAATTTTCATCTAATATATTCAAGGCAGCCAGCTGATCCTGACAGGGTATGCCAATACCGGATAGCCTGGAAACTGAAAGCGACGCCATAACCCTCATGGCTGAGCCCACATTTATTGCCTGGGGCTTGCCCCAGATAGACCAAACGGTGGGCTTATGCCTCCTCTGGGAATCATCATCCTGGATGTCATCATGCACCAGTGAAAAGTTATGCACCAGCTCTATGGCTGCTGCCAGGGGCAACGCTTTCTTAAAACTGCCACTCAAAGACTCACTTGCCAGCAGGCACAGGGTAGCCCTCAGGTATTTACCGCCACTGCCCTCAATTTCATTTCCGTCCTTATCTTCCCATCCCATATGGTACTTTACCATCCCATAAAGGGGCAGCTTCCTGCCTTCTAGTATTTCTTTTAGCTCTTTTTCTATATGCGGCTTATAGCTTGCAAATATACTTGGTAACTTGTCCATCTTAATCAAAAATTTTTTCTTGAAGTTTCCTCAGCTGAAATATTGTGGTATCCTCTAAAAGCTGGACATCCCTGTAAGTTATAGCCTTGTCTTTCTGCACGCCAGCTTTAAGGGTTGCCCCTTCAACCAGTCCCAATGGAACCAGGTTTTCTGCCCTGGCCTTTCCATACTCTTCAATTAAGCCGTAAACACTGTATCCCCCAATGCCGTCAATTACTTCCCCTTCTTTCAAGTCTTTTTTGGCTACTGCAAAAACCTCAGATACAGGTGCTCCCTTTGGCGCTATGGTGGGCTCGGTGTGAAAATAAGCCCTGGCCACAGATAAGGGTGCTTCTATACTTGCCAAATGGTAAGGCCTGTACAAAAGGTAATTGGGGCCATCCCCAAAAAGAAGATACTTCAGCTCATCCCTTATGATTTTCTGCCCGGTTGTATATATCAAAAAAACTCCTGGCGCAACATCACCGATTGCAAAATCTACTGCCGGGGTTCTGGAAAGTATACCCCCTTTCCCTTTTAGCCTGAACCTTTCTAACAGCTGGGAGACATTGGCATTAGGGCCATGCATCCCCCTGGTATCAGGCAGTATGCCGGTAGCATTTGAAAAGCAGGCCATCTCCTCCATTGATTTTGTACCGTCCACAAAGGAGGTCATCATTTTGGTGCTGGCCCCTTTCTTTTTAGAATACTCGGCCAGTGTTGTAGGGTTTGCTTCCCTGTCCAGGGGATTGTTCTTTCCCTTTCCAGCTGCAATAACTTCAAATCCCAGGCCATCAGCAAAATCATATAGCTCCTTTAGTGCCCCTGGCTCATCACCTGCAGCAACCGTATATACTACTCCAGCATTATCTGCAAATTTTTTAAGCAAGGGTCCCACGGTAACATCTGATTCTACATTCAAGGTCACTGCATGTTTTTTGTTGTTTATAGCTCCCAATGAGAGCACAGCTCCTGCTTCCGGGTTTCCGGTTGCATCCAGCACCACATCTACTTCTTTTATGGAAGTAAGCACTTTTAGGTTGTCGGTTAATATAATTTTTTTATTCTCCAGGGCAATAGAAACATTTTTTTTCAAATCCTTGCCCTCTTCTAATATGTAAAAATCTTCTGTGGCAATATTTAGTGGTTTCAGGCTTTCTAGAATTGTATTTCTGTTCCTGTTGGCAATGGCTACAACCTCCATTCCCTTAATGGAGCTAATATGGGATATAAGGCCCTTGCCCATATGCCCTACGCCTGCAATAGCAACTTTTATGGAGTTTCCATTCCGGTGTAAATCTTTTAATTTAGCATTTAATCCTAGCATAAAGCATAAGCTTAAGTATAAAAATAATTCAATACAATCTTAAAGTATGTATTAAAATAATGCAAGAAAAAAAATTGCAGTTACTCAAAGCAATCCAGCTACAGCAGTGCTGTAGCTGGATTTAGTCTGCATTTTACTATTTGCCTTCCCTCTCGGCCTCTTCCAGCATCTTTTTGGCAATCCTTAATTCAGTTTTTCTCCTGATGTCTTCAGTGTATACCCTTAGTTCTGCTACCAGTTTATTATATCTAGTAATATAAATGGTATCACCCAAATTTTCAGTCAAATATTTTGTAAGGTTTACCCTCAGTTCATTAGTATCAATTTTCTTAATGTCACTCATTAATACACCCCCTGTAAAAAAAAATTCTAAAATACTATTATTAAAAGGTTAAACTTTGTTTTATTAAAAAACCTTTTATAAAGTAACAAACAAACAATATAATATCATATTTAACTAGATTTATCTATAATAAAATTATAAATATTTTGATATCAGTTATTTTAATAAAATAATTTACAATTACTTTCTTACTATAATCCCATATATATAGCCAAAAAGCTTTGCTACATCTATAAATATAAGGAGCAGGGGCATAAAGGCAAAAGAATATATTTTTTTTGCTATCCCTTCTTTTCTAAAATAATAGGGTATTCTCCGGTAAGGAGTAAAAAGATATATGCCAAACAGAAGAACATATAGAAGAAGAAAATAGGGGCTAAAAATTACAGAAACAGCTGCAACAGCTGCAATTATAAGTACCGAAGCAAATCTGATAAAGTGCCTGTGTAGATACATCCTCCCCAAAGCATCTCCCTTGGCATATCTAAAAAACTGCTGGAATATGTTTTTTAAGCTGTTCCTCATTTTCCAGTGAACAATTGCTGCTGGGTTAAAGATTATGCTTATCCCAGCTTTTTTTGCATTGAAATTAAATTTCATGTCCTCCCCATAATCCATTTGCTCAGGGTACCTTCCAGCTTTCTTCCAGTCAGACTTAAAAAAGCACAAATTTCTTGACGACGGCATATATTTTTCTGCTTTTATTTCACTTTTTTTAGGCATGATAGCTGCAGCCAGGCATTTTTCCAGGAAAGTTTCGGCTATAGCCTTATTGTATCCCCCCACCATCCTGCCGGGTGACACATCTTTTTTTATTTCAGCCAGCCAGCCTCTATCCAAAATGCAGCCGGCATCACTTACGCAGATTACCATATTAGAGGCACCGGAGATGGCAATATTTCTCCCCTCTGATATGGAAGCTTTGGCCTTTCTTATTAATTTGTGATTAAGGTTTCCTTTTTTTAAAAAGCCTTCAATTAACTCATAAGTTCCATCAACGGAGCCCCCATCTACAATTACTGCCTCATCTGGTAGGCAGGACTGGCCTGCCAGGCTCTTCAGGAAAGGGATAATGGTTTCTTTTTCATTGTATACTGTAGTTATAAAAGATACTTTCATTTAAAATATATGGGTATTGCCTTCATATTATCCAAAACCTTCTTCTTCTTCATAAGTAAGCAGCCTATAAAAATCCTGTTTACAATTCCTGAAAACATAAGCAAGCTAACTGTAAATCCGTGTAAGATTGAGTAATTTTTCTTAAAGTAGATAACCCTGCTTTTCCATATTTCAGCTATCTTTTTGGGGCTATTTCTAGAAGCTATGCCACTGTCGTTGTGCTCAACCCTAAAAAAGGGATAATAGTAATTGATAAAGCCTTCCCTTTTAAGCCTCAGTGCTAGGTCAGTATCTTCACTGTACATAAAAAATCTGCTATCAAATCCTCCTATTTTTTTAAAAGTTTTTCTATCAACCAGCATAAAAGCTCCAGAAAGCCAGTCTACAGCCCTTATGCTTTTATGGTCCCACCAGGTAAGGAAATAGGAACCAAAAATCCTTGATCTTCTAAATATCCTGTGCAGAAAAAAGCTTTCATAAAATTGCCTGGCCAGGGTAGGAAAAGAGCGGCAACTGTACTGGAGGCTTTCCCCCGGGTTTAGAAGCTTTGCACCAATTATGCCTACTTGTTCTTCCTTAGCCTTTCCGGTGTAAAAATCCAGTATATCTCCTAAATTGCTGTCAAGTATCCTTGTATCAGGGTTTAGGAATAGCAGGAAATCCCCTTCAGCTTCATTTGCTGCCAGGTTTGAGGCCAGGGAAAAGCCCAGGTTTTTCCCAGCATTGAAGAACTTAAAGTTTTTCCTTTTTTGTGTCATTTTCTCCAGGTAGCAAACACTTCCGTCACTTGAGCCATTATCTACAGCTAATGCTTCCCAGCTCACAGAGCCTGTTATCTTTTCCAGGCTTTTTAGGCAGCTTTTTAAAAACTCCAGGCTATTGTAATTTATTATTATTATACTTAGATCCAATTTAGCCTTCCCCAATTATTTCCAGCAGCCTCCTGCTGAAATTATCACTTGAAAACTTGGTTGCGCCTTTTATGGCATTTTCCTTAATTTTTTCTCCATTAATCTCCCCCGAGCAAACCTTTATGGTAATCTCTTTCAATCCTTCTATGCTGCTGAAAAGGAATCCGTTTTCTCCATTTTCAATTATCTCTTTCTGTCCCCCTTTATTTATAACAATAGGGATGCATCCCGAAGCCATGGCCTCCACAGTGGTTATGCCAAAATGTTCAAATTTTTCCGGATGCTTTCCTTCATCTTCCCCCATTCCCGATGCATGCCAGAATATAGAGGATTTTGAAAAAATATTCACCAGATCTTTCCAGTCTACATTGGTCAAAATTTCTATGGGGTAGCCTGCTGATTCCTCCCTTACCTTTTCTACATATTGAAGGTGGCTTTCCTTATCTGATACTCCCCCTGCCAGGCAAAGCCTGTAGCCTCCCATAATTTCAGGATAACCGTCTACCAGCTGCTTAAAAGCCCTGGCCAGCTCAAGCTGCTTTTTATTATGGTGTTCAGGGAAAAACCTTCCCACGCTAAGGATTGTTTTCTCCTTTTCGGAGGCCTTAAAATTTTCTATATCTACCGGAGGGAAAAGGAGCTTTGAATCCCTTCTCCAGTATTTTTTTATCCATCTCCTGCTGTATTCAGAAATAGAGATAATATCATGGTAACAATTAAGGAAGCTCAAATCCTTAGGATAGGTTACAAGGAAAAGAGGTATAAAACCCAGTGCTTTCAGCAACAATTTTTTAGCTATATTTGCCGGCCTCAGGTCATATAAGGCTATGCCCAGTCTTCTGGTATCCCCCTCAGGCTTAAAGGTGGGAGAGATTATATTTACAAAGGTAAGATTTTCTGCCCTGCCTATATCTATGGTTTTTTTCTGGCCCTTTGCTATGGCCAACTTTTTTTTAAAAAACTTATCTCTTCCGCTGCAACCTGCTTCAACTGTTGCCTCCACTGTGTCCAGCTTGCTTGTATGGGGGTTTTTAAGCCCCACCCTTATATCTTCGCCAGGCTCATATTTTAGCAGCACCTCGCCACTGGTCCAGCTTCCCCTGCCCAGCAAAAACCTCTTGGGGTCATACAGCCCTTTCTCTGCCTCCACTCCCCTAAATCCATTACTCAATTTGCCCGCAACCCTGAAAAGCCACATGACTGGCAGCCTGAACAGCAGCAAGAATTTGTGGATAAATTTAAAATCCACATCAAAAGGCGTGGGGAAATAGCATATGTATATGTTTCTCTTTCCATAAGCAGGCAGCGGGCTGAGATAGGTGGCATTTATAAAGATATCATAGCCCCTGGTTATCTCCTTGGCATATTCTTCGGATATGAAGGGGAATATCTTCAAGCTTACCCTGCTTAAATCAAGGTTTAGCCTGTCTGAGAGCTGGCCAATATTTACATAAAGATCAGTTAAAAGCTCTACCCGGTAGTTTTTTTGTTTTGACAGTATTTCTGCTGCTTTACAGCTATATCTTTCCCCGCCCCCGTATGTGGAAAGGTACCTGTCATATATGCCGATTTTTACCATAGATTTCCCTCTTTAAAAATTCTTTGTCCAGCCCTTTATTTCCCTGTCCTTTATCTTAGCAGAAGACCTTATCCTTATTCTTTCTGCCAGATACTGGGGCAGCAAGTAGAAAAATTTTAAAAATAATTTTATCCTTATGGGTATGTCTACCCTTTCCAGTCTCCTCCCAGCTGCTAAATTTACCAGGAAGTAGCAGGCATTAAAGATCATAGAGGCCACAAATGCTACATAGCTTTTAAAAAAAAGGGCTGGCCAGCCACATTTAAATATCATCAGCAGCCTGTTTCTTAATACATGATAAGTGAAACTGTAGGACCATTCAGCACCAGTACCGCAATGGTGGTGCCTGGCCACTGAGCTGGGGGTGAAAAAATGCTTCCATCCTTTAAGTTTCGCCCTCCAGAAAAGGTCAATATCCTCATAGTAAGTAAAGAATTTTTGGTCAAAATATCCTACATCCTCCAGCATCTCCCTGGATACCATAAAACTGCTTCCGCTAAGGGAAAATACTTCCTCTACCCTCCCGTACTGGCCTTCATCAAAACTCAGGTAGCCGCGGTCCATACTGTAAAATGAGCGGTTTATCCTGGTTCCACAGCTATTTATTATGTCTTTTTTATGCTGGTAATAGCTTTTGGATATAGAAAGCCTTACCTTCCTGCTGCTCCCGGCCAGCTCAAACTCTTCAAGCAGCTCACCACCAATGATTACCTTTAGTTTATTTGGCACAAGATGAGAAAACAATTCTAGCTCCACTTCCATGCCTTTATCCTGGTCTTCTATGGGCAATGCCAGATATCCACTACCATTAGTCCAGTAAAATGCCTTGTTTCCCTTACCTGTTTGACGGGGATAGAAGCCTTCCAGGTATTTTATGCTTTTATTTACAGAATTGTCTGCACCTTCCATTTTTACATCTGAAACCCTTACCCCCAGCCTCCTGAAGCTGCTACGCCTTCTATTCTGCCTTTTATTTACACTGTCTGATAAAAATTCCAGGGGAAGGTATGGATAGTAAAACAACACTTTAGAGCCCACAGCACCAATTCTGGATGCTTCGGGGGCCTGGCGGAAAATATTCAGCATTTTCACAATCCAGTTTTTCCCTACTTCGCAGTCATTGTTTATAAGGGCGATATATTTGCCTTCTGCTGCCTTAAATCCTGCATTATTCCCTCCCGCATAACCCCGGTTTTCATCCAGCTGGATCACGTTTACTTCAGGAAAATTCTTTTGGACAAATTCTACTGATCCGTCTTGTGAATTGTTGTCAACCATTATTGCCTGAATCTTACTGGAAGGGTAGTTTTGCTCCCTGATTGATTTAAAAAGGCCGGGCAGGTAATGCTTTCCATTATAGTTTACAGTAATAATGGATAATAAAGGGTCGTCATCCTTTCTCAATTAATACTCTCACCTCTCTATCCGCCCCGGGAAATTACTATTACTCCAATGGTGATAATAATTGTGCCAATCCACCTTATTGGATTTACGTCTTCCTTCAGCAAGAACTTGGAGAGGACCAGCACAAAAACATAGGTAAGCCCTATAAAAGGATATGCAAAACTTAAATCAACTGCAGACAGGACAATCAGCCAGAGGGCAGCAGATATTACATACATAAACAGGCCCAGAACAACTATGGGGCTTCTTAATACCTGAGTAAAAAATTTAAACAAACTGCCTATACCGTTAAAATCAAGGGCTCCTATCCTGTTCATTCCAATTTTTAGAAGTAGCTGTCCTCCCACAGCAATGGATATGCTTATAATTATTAATACTATGGATTTTGCCAAGCTCAAATTGGTTTTCTCCAGCATCTTTTTACTTATACTCTTATAACAAATTTAATAATAAAAATCTAGATTTTTCTTGCCAAAAAATACTTATTGGAAACAGTAAGCCCCATTACCCGGTCAATGTTTCCAAAATCCTTCAGCAGAGCTTCAAGCCTCTCATCTATCCTATTCTCTTGTGGTTTTTTGCCTTCATGGGATTGCCCCAGGCATTGTTCCTTTAAGCTGTCAATATCACAGCCCAGTTTATTTATTTCATTCTGGAGAGCCTTGAAAATATTAAAGTATATAAGGAGCATGCGTTCCCGGTTCTTTTTGTTTAACTCATTTATTTCTCGGTTAATTTGAAGGTGCATGTTATTGTTTAGGCTTTTCATGGACTCATTAAAGCTTTTCCTTAAATTTTCAAAATAAATGCTGGTTAAAGTGTACATATATTTTTTTAACTTACCCTTAATGGAAGTATCTTTTTTTAACTGCTCTGATTTCAGCATATCAAATCTTGAAAGAAGCTTTAGGTTCCTAAAGCCCTTATCAGACATCTTTATCTGGAAAAGTTCAAACAGCTCATTTTTGCCATAGATATCCTTTAGGTCCCCGGCTGCTGCTGTTTCCTTTACCTTTTCCAGCATTCCTTTTTCAATAATCTCAAAATCTGCATGGCTTAATATGTACTCGGCCATAAAGTCATCAATCCTGTTTCTGGTGGCATCCGGGGTTTCCCCTTTTCTAAAATAAGCAGCAAGACCTTTTTGTTCTGGTATGGAGATAAAAAACAGGCCTTCTGACTTTAGTTTAGCATTGAGAATATTTACAAGGTCATAAAAAAATTTAGAGGTCATTTCTTCAAACGCATTATTTACTATAATGCCGTCAAACTTGGTGCGGGATGAGATTTTCGACTTTAGGGCTCCAATTATGTCCTGGGTTTTAGCTTCCGCTTTTAAGCTGTCGTCTACTT
>CAYREF010000017.1:0-36611 GCA_964423265.1 uncultured Actinomycetota bacterium | reverse complement strand
TTCCTTACCGCAAGTATTACCGGCCCCAGCATATTTTTATTAATTACCCGCACTTTAGTGCCCGGAACTAAACCCAGGTCGGCCAGCTTCCTCCTGATTCCATAACCGCCCTGTATTTTCACCACAGTTTTTTCAACATTTGGCTTTAAACTAGTTAAAGGCATAGCTTCTTTCATAATTTTAGGCATGCTTAAAATTTTTTTTTAAATTAAACCATTTTCCAAAAAAAGTCAAATATATAACACTCTAATTGCGATTATTTATTGATATTTTACTAGATAATAGTAATATGTAATAAACAATTAAATCAGTGCTGTTTTTGGAAAAGGTGCTAAGTCTAGAATATTTGAATTAATTATATGTTAAAAATAGGTATTGCTATATCAATTACGTTTTTTTTAAAAAACTTTTGCAGTCAAATCTTTACTATAATAAATTCTCATAATAAAAGGGGGATCTATGAACCAAGATAACAGTACAAAAATTCCTGTAATCTATATTCAGGCGGCTGCTTGTAGTGGTTGTGCAACCTCTACAATATGCTCTTACTATCCGTCACTGGAGAACATAATATTACAGGATGTAGTGCCAGGCTTTAAGCTTGATATTCTTTTTCATCCAAACCTGATGACAGCTAGCGGTGAGCTAGCTATGGAAGTAGTCGAAAAAGCTTCCAAACAAAAAGATTATGTTCTTATCATTGATGGGGCCATTCCCACCAAAGACAATGGCATCTATTGTGTTACGGGAGAAAAAAGCGGCAAGAAGTTTACAGTATTAGAGGAAGTGCTACACCTTGCACCTAATGCAATGGCTACTATTGCTTTGGGAACCTGCGCATCCTTTGGGGGAATAGCAGCTGCCCTCCCCAACCCCAGCGGCAGCTTTAGTGTTGATGACATTTTTTTGGGGAACAAAATCAAGACTCCACTTATAAATGTGCCTGGCTGTCCGCCGCATCCGGATTGGCTTTTTGGCACCATTGAAGAAATATTAACCAAAGGTTTAGAGAATGTTGCACTGGATGATTTTAAAAGGCCCAAAACTTATTATGGCAAGCTAATACATGAAAATTGCCCCAATAGAGCCTATTTCGATGAAGGCAAATTTGCCAAACGCTTTGGAGATGAGGGCTGCCTTTATGAGCTAGGGTGCAAAGGTCCCATAACTTATGCTGACTGCCCGCTGCGAAAGTGGAATGGTAAAGTTAACTGGGTTATTGGAAGCGGTGCTCCCTGCAATGGCTGTACGCAGCCCGAATATCCGGATTTTGTGGGCGACTTTTATGAAAAGATTATAGACGTTGAGAATCCAGTAAAAGAAAAGACTCAAAACAAATAGACAGGAAGGTTAGAAAGTGAAAAAAATAACAATACATCCTATAACTAGAATAGAAGGCCACCTAAAAGTGGAAGCAATGGTTGATAATGGAATAGTAAAAGACGCCAATATGAGCGGTACATTATTCAGGGGCATTGAAAATATACTTGAAGGCAGGGATCCCCGGGATGCAGTAATGATTAGTCAGAGAATATGTGGAGTTTGCCCGGAGCCCCATGCTATCGCTTCAGTGGGGGCAGTAGATGATGCTGCCGGAATAAAAAATGATATACCTGGTAACGGGATGTTAATCAGGAATATAATCCAAGCTACCAGGACAATAGCAGACCATATTCTCCATTTCTATATCTTAAGCGGCCTTGATTATATTGATCCCACAAAAGCCCTTGAATATGAGGGAGATAACCAGAATTTGACTGCTTTAAAACAATTTCTTAAAAAAGGCTATTCCAGCCCCTTTCTGCCCAGGGATGACATTGACTACAAGTTTGATACTGAAACTACCAATGAAATTGCATCACATTACCTTAAAGCTATAGAGATTTACAGAAAAGCCCAGTCGGCAGCCAGCATATTCGGCGGCAAATGGCCTAATGATAGTGCAATTGTGGCAGGCGGAGTTTCAGAAAGGTTGAGCGCAGACAAAATTAGTGCTTTCTTCTGGAGATTAGAAGAAATTTTTAACTTTGTAAAAAATATTTACATTCCGGATGCTATTGCCGTGGCCAAAACCTATAATGAATACTTAAATATAGGGAAAGGCTGCCAAAACTTGATTTCATATGGCGGTTACAAGGTTAGGAAAAATGGCAGCTTTTATCCACTTTTAGGTTCTGGGCTAATAAGAAATGGCCAATATAGTGAAATGGATATTGAAAACATAACAGAAGACATTACAAATAGCTGGTACTCAAACTCCACCCCTCCCTTAAATCCAAAAGAGGGAGTAACAGAAGCGGATGCCAATAAAAAGGAAGCTTACTCCTGGATTAAGTCACCCAGGTACAATAAGGAAGTATTTGAGACAGGTCCGCTTGCAGCTGTCATGGTTACTTACTTAGGCCAGAAAAATAAAGCTGTAAAAGATTTAGTAGACAGCACCCTTTCAGAGGTGGGAACAGGTATTTCTAATTTGTATTCAGTTGCGGGCAGGCATCTGGCAAGAGCTTTGATGGCTGGTATTCTAGGCACTAGCCTTAAAGGGTGGATTCAAGAACTCAAATTAGATAAACCTGTGGCCACAGAATACCCCAAACCCCAGAACAGCCAGGGGATTGGAATAACTGAAGCCCCCAGGGGTTCACTCGGCCATTGGCTTAAAGTAGAGAATGGAAGGATTGCAAATTACCAGGTTATAACCCCTACTGCATGGAATGCATCACCAAAAGATAAAGATGGCAACCCTGGACCAATAGAACAGGCGCTAATTGGACTTAAGGTAGGAGAAGGAAGAAGCCCTATTGAAATATTAAGGGTGATAAGAAGTTTTGACCCATGCACTGCATGCGCAGTTCATATCCTTTCTCCTAAAGGAAATGTTATGGGTAAATATAAAGTGGTTTAAATTAAATAATTAATTACTTTTTGGAGGTAATATGATATTAACAGAACAAAAGCCCATTGAAGAAATAATAGATAAATTAAAAGATGAAAAAAAGATATTTATACTTGGATGTAGTGGGTGCCCGGAAGGGGCTGAAACCGGTGGAATTAAAGAAATAAATAAAATAAAGGAAGCCTTAGAAAAAGAAGGTAAAGAAATTACAGGCACCATGTCAATTGACTTCTTATGCCAGAAAGCCCTCATCAGGTCGAGGACCAGGCCAAGAATTGACATTATAAAAAATTCTGATGCAGTTTTAGTACTTTCTTGCGGCTTAGGTGTTCAGGCTTCCACCGAAGTTCTAAGTAAGATCTGCTACCCGGCTCTGAATACTAAAACTTTCGGGGGCAGAATTACAGGAATGTGGCAAGGCACCGAAAGGTGTGACACTTGTGGGGATTGCCTCCTTGATTACACTGGGGGCATATGTCCCTATACCGCTTGCCCCAAACAGCTCCTGAACGGAGCTTGCGCAGGCCAGAGCGATGGAAAATGTGAAACTGACCCTGATAGGGACTGTGGCTGGGAATTGATTTACAACCGTCTGAAGGATATTGGCCAGCTGGACAGGCTTTACAAATTCATTGAACCAAGAAATTATAATAAAATGCTCCCAAAAGAAGAGCTTAGAAAAAGCAAACTTTGGGCTTTAGATGAGGAGGTAATATGATAGCCAAGAATACAAAAAGTAAATCTAAACTAAAGGAAGCGTTAGATAGCGGCAAATTTGCAGTTACCTGTGAAATAGGACCCCCAAAGGGTGCTGAAGACGAAGAAATTAAAAACGCAGGAAATATCTTAAAAGGCTTAGCTGATGCCATTAACGTAACTGACCTTCAAAGCTCAGTTATGAGATTAGGCTCTCTTGCTACCTGCCATTTACTAAAGCAAATGGACCTGGACCCCATATTCCAAATGACCTGCAGGGATAGAAACAGGCTTGCCCTCCAATCTGACATACTTAGCGCTCACGTGCTGGGAATAAAAAATATATTGGCACTTACTGGGGATTTCACAAATATTGGAGACCACCCCCAGGCAGAGCCAGTTTTTGATCTGGATTCAGTCCAGCTATTGTGGGCTATAAAAAAATTAGAAGAAGGCTATGATCTTGCCGGTAAGGAACTTACTGAAAAGCCCTCATTCTTTAAGGGGGCAGTGGTAAACCCTGGAGCTGATACTGAGGCTTCTTTAGAGCTACAAATTATAAAGATGAAAAAAAAGATTGACCAGGGAGCACAATTTTTCCAAACTCAAGCGATTTTTGACCCAGAAGTTTTTAAAAGATTTATGGAAAAAATCTCTAAATTGAATATAGATATCCCCATACTTGCAGGAGTGATATTACTTAAATCAGACAAGATGGCAAACTATATGAACAAATTTGTCCCAGGTGTTTTTGTTCCTGAATCTACCTGCAAGCGAATGGCTGAAACTGATGATAAGGTATCTACCTGTATAGATATAGCTGCTGAAATTATAAATGAAGTAAAGCCACTCTGCCAGGGCGTACACATACAGGCACTGGGATGGGAAAAACATGTCCCGGCATTGATTGATAAAATAAAATAATGATAGCTTAGAAGCAAATTTATATCTGGTATTTTTATTTATGGATAATGTAGAGAATATAAAAACAGTGATACTGGGTATTGGCAATATTCTACTGGGAGATGAAGGCATAGGGGTAAAAGTAATAAAGGAACTGGAAAAGGAAAATTTGCCTCCCCATGTTAAGCCCATAGATGGTGCTACTGCAGGTTTTGGCTTGCTTCCCATATTTGAAAAATATAAAAATTGCCGATTTCTGATTGTAGACGCTATAAAAATTATTAATAAAAAATCCAAAAATAACCTTTACGTGGTACCTCTTGAAGAAATCTACAACATGGGGAAAGCAGAAGAGGCACAATTTATATCTTTTCACCAAACTAGCATCACAGATGTATTAAACCTGTTATATTTAACCTCTAATATTAAGCTTAAGGGGTACCTTTTTGGTATAAATGTTTGCAGCAATAATAAGGGAGCTAGTAATGTATTTAAATTCACTATGGACTTATCGCCACAAACAGAAGCTATGGTTTCAAAAACTATTACAAGTTTAAGGAAATACTTTTAATTATTGTCGCAAATTCAATAATTATAGATGCCAATAAGTTGCCCTGCCTTATCCCTTAAATATAGGGTGTCGTGACTGTTATTCCATACTGGGGTATCACTTTGCCAGTAAAATTTATTACCTTCATCTGTTCCGCTGCCGGTATATAAATAAATGCATACACCTGGATATAAAATATATTTTCCGAATCTATAAATATTTGTTGCACTATCCTTAACAGTCCACCCATCCATGTTATATTTGGAATTGCTATAGTTTTTTAACAAAACATATTCACCATTTAAATTATTATTGTCATTTCCTTCAGCATCATAATTTATACTAATTTCAATCTTATCTATTTCAGACTTTTTCCACAGGCCCAAGCCTTGTTCTCTTGCAAACCTTTCAGCATTTAAAAATTCATCAGCATATTTTACGTCAGGAGGATAAGTAAAAGCATTGGCAAAACCTCTTTTTACCATTTCAAGGTTAACAAATAAATCATCCAAGTAAACATACCTGAGCAGCCTGCCATATTTATCCCTTTCACTCACATCCTTCTCCAGTTTGATTTTTTCTCCCCCAATTAAGGCTTTTAAGGCTTGCCGTGCTTCCTTATAATAAAATTGCTTCTTTTCAGGTGTATTTATTCCTATTAGCCTAACTTTCTGGTTGCTGGAAAGCAAAAAGGTATCCCCATCTATTACTTCTTCTACTGTATTTTCTTCATCTTGGCTTTCGGGATAACCATAATAGATGCCGCAACCAGCCAAGCATACTGGAATAAATATAAGAATGAAGATAATGAAATTAACTTTTCCTGATTTTTGAAAATTCATCTAATATTTTTTTGTCTAGACGGTTAGAAAAAAAGTAAAATGAATTATTGTTCTGGTTGACTCTATCTACATTATCTTCAATTTCTTTTTTGGCTAACTTTAGCTCAATTCCAAATTCCCTAGAAGATTTACGGTAAATATTGCCTTTAAAAATTACCTTTTGCTGTGGATAATCAGAAGTAACCACAAATATTTTTTTATGCCCCTTATTTTTATGCACCAGCTCTTCAATTACGCTATCAGCAGTTTCTCCGCCCTGGGAATAAATTATCCTTATGCCATTATGTTTATGGTATGACCTTTTCCGGTTTGTACTATTCTTAGCATCGAATATTACCACTACTTCCCGGCTTTTGCTGTATCTGTAGTCCACCAAATCTTCGATTAGTTTATCCCTGTATGCGGCTAAAGTGTTATTATCAACACTACCTGCCTTAATAAAATTAAATATAAAATTATATCCGTCTATTATTATCAATTCATTCATTCTTTTTCTCCATATATACCCGATGCATTATTATACCACTTGCAACAGAAACATTTAACGACTGAATATTTTTACCCATATCGATTCTTACCATGAAATCACAATTTTCTTCTACCAGCCTGCTCATGCCCCTTCCCTCGCTACCAAATACAATTGCCAAGGGAAAAGTAAACTCGGCTTCTCCTAGATTTTGAATATTGCCTTTATTTTGTGATGTTGTCCCGTATATCCAAAATCCGGCTTTTTTTAACTTTTTCATATTCCTAACTAAATTAGTTACCCTAAATATCCTTACATTTTCCAATGCGCCAACAGAAATTTTACTTACCCTTTTATTTACTGGTACGCTCCTATCTTTGGAAATCAATATTCCATCAAATGAAAAAGCACTGCAATTCCTAATAATAGAACCAAAATTCCCCACATCAGTAACCCCGTCCAGTATGACTAATCTGGAATCTTTCCTTATTTCTTGGGAAAGGTATTTATCTAAATGATAATAATTGTAAGGGGAGGTCTCTAGTACTATTCCCTGGTTAGAAAATTTATCTATCAAGTCAAAATTCTTTTCAAAGTAATTATTAAAGTCTTTTTTGTCCAGCTTTAATATTTCAACATTTTTCTTCCTGCCCCACTTTATCAAGCCTTCAAGCCTGGCATGAATTTTCTTATTTTTGTTTATAAACAGCCTGTACAAGCCCCTGTTACCGGTATTTTTGCTTAAAGCTAGATATACAGGATAATAGCCGTAAAGGTATTCTTTATTTTCCTTATTCATGGTATGAATTAAGGTGAAGTATTTTTCTTAAGGGCTTCTTGGGTACATGGAGCACCCCGTCCCCGTCTTTATAATACTTAACAGTATCATCCCTATCTTCTTGAACCGGCTCCTCTGCCGGATATCCTAGGGCAATCAAAAACTCTATCTCCCTGGTTTTGGAAATATTCAGCAGCTTAGCTATTTCTCTCTTATTGCAAGCCCCGATAATGCAGCTACCAATGCCCTGGCCAAGAGCTGCAATAATTAAATTTTCCGCTGCAGTTCCACAATCAACCTTATAATATTTTTTATTGGCAATCCCTAAATCAACCAAAACTACAATAAAAGAAGTGGGCTCCTCTCCAGGTCCGGGGTCTCCTTCAGGAGAAATGTATCCTGCCCACTTGGTATATTTAAAAACTTGTTTTACTAATTTTTTGTCATTTACAATCACGTATTCTAATGGTTGAAGGTTTGCCGCTGAGGGAGCAAGTCTGGCTGCATCCACTAATTTTTTTAAAATATCCTCAGATACCTCTTCCTGCTTGAATTTTCTGATAGTCCTTCTTTTTTTTATCAAGCTGCATACATCCATTTATTGCCTCACTTTCCAAATAGTACCTTCTTTTCTATCCTCCAGTTCTATACCTTTTTCCATTAAATAATTCCTTATTTTATCGGCTTCTTCAAAGTCTTTGTTTTTTCTGGCTTCATTCCTCTTTACAATAAGTTCTTCTATCTCCGCGCTTCCTATTTCTTTTTTTTCTTTCTTAGCTTTTATTTCATCCCTGAGGTCAAAGCCCAGGATAGCAGATAATTCAAGAATCTGCTTATAAGCATAAGAGAGACCATCTCTTATTTCAGCATTCATTCTAAAAGAAGGCTTTTGTATTATCATGTTAATTTCTTTAACAAAATCAAACAGGTAGCCAATAGCTTGGGCTGAATTGAAATCATCATCCATTGCCTTTAAAAAATTCTCTTTGCTATCTGTCACCAATTCCATTATTTTTTTACTTGTATTGCTACCCTTTTCTAGATTTTGCTTCTCTTTTTCAGACTCTTTAAGGAGAAACATAATATTTCTCAAAGAGTTAACAATCCTTTCCAGGCTTTTTTTAGAACCTTCTAGTTTGTCCATGCTAAATTCAAGGGGGCTCCTATAATGAGTGGAAAGCATGTACATCTTTAAGACATTGTGGTTATATTTTTTTAAAAGGTTTTTTAAAATCCAATTTTCTTTTAAGCCATCAGATTTAGACATTTTTGACTCTTTTACTTCTATCATTCCATTATGCATCCAGTAGCGCACAAACTCTTTTCCGGGGTAAGCAGCTTCTGATTGAGTTATCTCATTTTCATGATGGGGAAAAACCAGGTCCAGACCACCACCATGTATATCTATGGAACGGTCCAGAATTGAAGTAGACATGGCAGAACATTCTATATGCCAGCCAGGTCTCCCCTGGCCCCAGGGGCTGTCCCAGCTTGGTTCACCTTGTTTTGCCTTTTTCCACAAAGCAAAGTCTATGGGATTCCTTTTTTTGTGTATTTCCCCTTCTTCAGTTTCCTGAGATTGCATTTCTTCAATCTTTTGGCCTGAAAGTTTGCCATAGCCTTTAAATTTACTGACATCAAAATAGACATTTCCATTTATTACATAACCATATCCTGTATCTATTATTTTCTGTATAATCTTTATTATCTCCGGCACCATTTCAGTAGCCAAAGGCATTTCCTTAAATTGGCTAATTTTTAAATTCTTTAAATCTTCCATAAAAGCATTAATGTAGCGGCGAGTAATTGCCCTAAAATCAACATCTTCCTGCTTGGCTTTGTCTATAATTTTATCTTCAATATCAGTTACATTCTGGACATAATTTACCTTAAATCCAAGGTATTTGAGGTAATTGTTTACCATATTAAAAACAACTATAGGCCTGGCATTGCCAATAGAGATGTAATTATATACGGTTGGCCCGCACACATACATGTTGACTTCCTTATTCCTTGGTATAAACTCCTGTTTCTTTCTATTTAAAGTATTATAAATTTTAAGGCCCACTCTTTTCTCCCTTTTCTTTTTTTTCATCCAAACTCTCTAATTTTTTCTCCAAAAAATCAATCCTGGCACAACAGTCGCTTAATACGTCACTAACAGGGTCAGGTAAATTCATCCTATGAAATTCATCAGATAGGACCTTCTCTCCCCCAATTTTTACAATTCTTCCCGGCACCCCCACTACTGTACAGTTGTCAGGCACAGACTTTATTACAACTGCCCCAGCACCAATAATTACATTATTTCCAATTTGAATAGACCCTAAAACTTTGGATCCAGCAGATATAATCACATTATTTCCTATAGTTGGATGCCTTTTGCCTTTTTCCTTACCCGTACCCCCTAGGGTTACACCCTGGTACAAGGTGACGTCATTGCCTATTTCAGTGGTTTCTCCCACCACCACTCCCATACCATGGTCAATAAATAGACGCCTGGCAATTTTGGCTCCGGGGTGGATTTCTATGCCAGTCAAAAATTTTGTATATTGTGAAATAAATCTCGGCAGGAATGGTATCCTGTGTTTCTTTAACCAACTTGCAATCCTGTAGCATATAATTGCATGCAGGCCTGAATAAGTAAAAAGTATTTCAGCGCTACTTACTGCTGCCGGGTCCCTTTCCTTGGCAACCTGTATTTGTTCCCTTACCTCGCTTATTAAACCCATATTAATTCATTATCCTTAAAGTTTGTTTTACCCTTTTAATACAGCTCTCTATACCTAATATTGATATTACCTTGGGTAATTCAGGGCCATGAGTCATACCAGTAAGAGAAACCCTTACTGGCATGTAAAGGTATTTACCCTTAATTTTCTTCCCCTTTAATTCTTTTTTTATATTTCCAATTAACTGTTTTGCTTTCTCCTCACTTAAAGAGCCCTGGGGCCTTGATTCTTCAAGCCTCTGGAGAAACTGGGAAATAACTGTATTTGATGACTCCAGTTCCAATATTTTTTTTGCCTCTTTTTCGTAATTTTCAATTTCCGGTTCAAATAGCCCTTTTATGTAGCCAGGTATTTCAGCCAATGTTTTTAAATTCTTCTTATAAGCTCCTATGGCTTTGATTAATTTATCCCTAACTCTTGTATCCTTTATCTCCTTTTTTCCTACAATTTTTCCCTGCAATATGAAGGGAATGGAAAGCCCAAATAATTTAGTAGAATCCGTGGCTCTTATATGGTTTCCGTTTATCCAGTTAAGCTTGTCTATATCAAAGATTGCCGGGCTTTTTGATAACCCGCTTATTTTAAACTTATCTACTATTTCTTCTATTTTAAAAATCTCTTCCTCCTCTTCTGGAGGTGCCCAGGAAAGCAAAGAAAGGTAGTTTCCCATTGCAGCGCTTAAGTACCCCATATTCCTAAACTCTGAGATGGTAGTTGCGCCATGCCTTTTGCTTAATTTCGATCCGTCTTTTCCCAATATCATAGAAAGATGGGCGTATTCAGGCATCTCCCATCCCAACCCTTCAAACAAAAGTATCTGCCTAGCAGTATTGGTAATATGGTCCTCTCCCCTCAATACATGGGTTATGCCCATATCCCCGTCATCAATAACCACCGCAAAGTTATAAGAGGGGGTATTATCTGATTTAAGGATTACAAAATCCCCAAACACATCCGGGCTTATTTTTATTTCATCCCTTATAAGGTCATTAAATACTATGTCCCTTTGTCTGTTTATTTTAAACCTGATAGCAAAGCTTTTGCCTTCTGCCAGGTTTCTTTCTATCTCTTCCCGGCTTAAATTCCTGCATTTGTTGTCATATTTAGATGATCTGTTTTCTACATACTGCTGTTTTTTAAGCTTTTCTAACCTCTGGGGCGTGCAAAAACACCTATAAGCCAAACCATCCTCCAAAAGCTTAAAAGCATATCTCTTGTAAACATCAAGCCGGTCGCTTTGCCTATAAAGGGAGTCCCATTCAAGCCCCAGCCACTTGAGGTCGCCCGTTATAGAATTTTCATACTCTTTTTTTGACCTCTTGAAATCTGTATCCTCTATCCGCAGTATTAGCTCTCCCTTAGAACTCCTGGCAGCAAGCCAGTTAAAAAGGGCAGTCCTTGCTGTTCCAATATGTAAGCCCCCTGTCGGGGATGGAGCAAATCTAAATCTTTTAATTTTAGCCTCCCGTGCTTTTTTATTCCGAAATATTCATTTTAACAAAACAACGCTTTGTGCTGCAATACCTTCCCCTCTGCCACAGTATCCCAAACCTTCAGTAGTTGTTGCCTTAATATTTACCAGGCTTTTACTGATACCTAAAGCAGCAGCTATATTTTCCTTCATTTCCTCCATATGTGGAGAAACTTTAGGTTCTTGCATAATAATTGTACTGTCTATATTTAATATCTTCTTCCCCTTAGCTTTCATCTTCTCTTCTACCTTTTCCAGTAGCAATAAGCTAGATATGCCTTTATATGCGGGGTCGGTATCCGGGAAGTGGATTCCGATGTCGCCCAAACCGCAAGCGCCCAGTATTGCATCCATTATGGCATGGATTAGTACATCTGAATCAGAATGGCCTTCAAGGCCTAAATGATATTCTATCCTTACGCCTCCCAGTATCAACTTTCTTCCCGCCTTTAGCGCATGTACATCATAACCGATTCCAATTCGCATAAATTTTCCCTCTATCTCTTTTTATTTTTACTCATTATAAGTTCTGCCAGAAACAAATCTGTGGGGGTAGTAATCTTTATATTCTCATGCCTTCCCCTAAAAATTTTTACTTTATACCCGGCCCTTTCTACCAGCCCAGCATCATCTGTACCTAGAAAGTTCTGTTCCAATGCGTCTTTATGGGCTTTAAGGATTGCTTTGTATAAAAAAGTTTGTGGAGTCTGAGCATGCCAAACCAAATCTCTTTGTACGGTTTCCTCAATCAGGTCATTTCCCTTTATCTTTTTTATGGTCTCATAAGCTGGGGCAGCCATTATTACCCCCATGACCTGTTTGTCCTTCTTGTTTTCCCTGATTAATTTATTCACTATTTTATCTATTTCTCCAGCAGTCACCAGTGGCCTAACCCCATCATGAATGGATACTATATTTGTATTTCCCGGCACCTGTATTAAGGCATTAAAAACCGATTCCTGTCTGGTTTGGCCCCCAAGGATAACCTTTGATACCTTGTTACATTCATATTTTTCAACTATTTCTTTCTTGCAGAAATCATAATAATCAGAAGATACAACCAAGTAAACCTGGTTAATCCTGGAAGAATTTTGGAAGGTTTCGAGGGTATGTGCAACTATGGGCTTTCCATATAAATTTAAAAATTGTTTGCTTATATTGCTCTTCAGCCTGGTACCCTTACCAGCTGCAGTAATTATTGCTACATTCATAAAAATAATAGTTTAAATAAATATAACCTTTATATCATAAGTTTAGCCTTTGGACTACCCCTCCCTTGAAATTAAATGGTTCATTATAAAGGTAATATTCAGAAAACTTCTTTAATTTATCATATAGCGATTTTGCCCTTATTTTGCCCATCCCGGGAACTTCTGTTAAATCTTCCATGCTTGCATCAAGTATATTCCTTAAATTGCCAAACCTGGTAATCAAATTACTTAAAACAGTCTGTGGTAACCTCCTCGCCTCTGTTACTATCCTTATCCCTCTTGGGTGTACATTAAATTCCCTCAGGTTTCCTTCTACTTTGTAGCCCAGTAGCAAAGCTATATTTTCCAAATCCAGCAGCTCATCGGCAGTTAAACTGTTTATTTCATCTTTAATTCTCGCAGCCCCAGACTCTTTGTTTTGATGAACATAATCTTTAATTATTTTAATGCTGTCATCTACTACATTGGCCATTAGCTCTTCCATCTGCATTTTAAGCAGCCTGCCATCAGTTCCAAGCTCATATATGTATTTTTTTACTTCTTTTTCTGTTTTCTGGACAATGGCTGACCTCTGCAAAACACTAACTGCATCAAATATGGTAACTAAATCCTCAAGCTCCCTTATGGTTAGATTAAAGGTTAGTTGGTCTAAGCCTTTTTTGTATTTTTCCAATGTTTGCAATGCCTGGTTTGCTTTAGAAAGCACAACCCTTGGCTCTTCCAGCATATATTTAATTCCGTCTATATAGAGAGTAACTATATCCCTTTTCTGGGAAATAGAAATTACCAATGTCTTGGTTTGCTTGGCTACCCTTTCCGCTGTTCTGTGCCTGGTGCCAGTTTCTGAAGTTTCTATTTCCGGATTTGGAAACAGGTGTGCATTGGCATACAGCACCTTTTTTCCATCAGAGCTTAGAATTATAGCGCCATCCATTTTTGCCAGTTCATAAAATTTGGCTGGAGTGAAATTACATCCTATATAAAATCCGCCATTTACGAGCTTTAATACTTCGTCAGAATTGCCGACTACTACAAGTCCTCCAGTCTTGCCTTGTAGTATATATTCTATACCAGTTCTCAGGGTAGTGCCTGGAGCTACCCTTTTTAAACTATTTAATAGTAATTTCTCTTCCTTTTCTTTCATCAAACTTTTAGCATTGTCCCATTAACTTTTTTTATGTCAAAAACCATTTCATCATCTTTAGCGCTAACCTCTATCACTTTTCCATTCTTTATTTTTCCGCTAATTATCTTTTCAGAAATAGGATCTTCAATCAGGTTCTGGATACATCTTCTCATAGGCCTTGCACCCATCTTTTCATCATAGCCCTTCTTTAGAAGCAACTCTTTTGCTGATTTATCCAGTTTGATACTGATACCCTGCAGCTCAAGCTGCTGCTGTACTCTTGACATCATCAAATCGATGATGTTGTATATCTGCTCTTTTTGCAGCTTATGGAATACAATAACTTCATCCACCCTGTTTAAAAATTCAGGCCTGAAAGCATCTTTTAGCTCGCTCATTACCTTGTTCTTAATTTCCTTGTAAGAAAGGTCTTTTTTATCTGATGTCTTAAAGCCCATAGGAGTATTTTTCTGTATCTCCCTGGCGCCAAGGTTAGAAGTCATTATTATTGCAGTATTTTTAAAATCTACCCTTCTACCCTGGGAATCCGTTAAATGCCCATCTTCAAATATCTGCAGCAATATATTGAATACATCAGGATGGGCTTTTTCAATTTCATCCAGCAATATAACGCTATAGGGTCTCCTTCTGATAGCTTCTGTCAGCTGTCCGCCTTCATCATAGCCAACATAGCCAGGAGGTGAGCCCACAAGCTTAGATACCGAATGCTTTTCCATATACTCTGACATATCAATTTGTATTAGTGCCTCTTCTTTATCAAATAAGAATTGGGCAATAGTTTTGGCCAATTCGGTCTTCCCGACTCCTGAAGGACCTAAAAACATAAACGAGCCAATAGGCCTTTTAGGATCTTTTAGCCCTGACCTGGTCCTTCTTATAGCCTTGGAGACTGTATTGATGGCTTCATCTTGCCCTATAACCCTTTTATGCAATTCTTTTTCCATATTGAGCAGCTTAGCAGACTCAGAAGCGGTTAATTTATATACCGGAACCCCGGTCCAACTTGAAAGAACTTCCGCTACTTCATTTTCATCTACAACCTGCTTTTCAGTTCCACTCAATCTTTTATTTCTTTCCTCGTATTCTTTCTTATCCTTTACGAGCTGTTTTTCCCTGTCCCTTAACTGTGCGGCTCTTTCAAAATCCTGGGACCCAATAGCTTCCTCTTTTTCTAAGACTATTTTTTTGATATTTCCATTTATCTCTTTCAGATTGGGTGGGGTAACCAAACTTCTAATTCTCACCCTTGAAGAAGCTTCATCTATTAAATCTATTGCCTTGTCAGGCAAGTATCGGTCAGAAATATATCTGTGGGATAGTTTAGCTGCAGAAGATATGGCATCTTTAGTTATATCGATTCCATGGAATTCCTCATATCTCTTCTTAAGACCTTTTAGTATTTCTATAGTTTCATAAACTGTGGGTTCATCTACATAAATAGGCTGGAATCTCCTTTCCAGCGCCTTATCCTTTTCCACGTATTTCCTATATTCGCTATTGGTAGTCGCGCCAATAGTTTGTATTTCCCCACGGGCCAACATAGGCTTTAAAATACTGGCAGCATCAATTGCCCCTTCTGCTGCGCCTGCACCCACTAGGGTGTGTACTTCATCTATGAATAATATAACATCGCCATCCTCTTTAATTTCTGCAAGTACTTTCTTCAGCCTCTCTTCAAAATCTCCCCTATACCTGGAGCCTGCCACTAGTGAGCCAAGATCCAGCGTAAATATCTTTTTGTTCTCCAAATTGGAAGGAATTGACTGGGATACTATTTGCTGTGCCAAGCCTTCCACTATTGCTGTTTTTCCCACCCCTGCTTCGCCAATAAGTATGGGATTATTCTTGGTACGCCTTGAAAGGATCTGCATCAACCTTTCAATTTCCTTTTTCCTGCCTATAACAGGATCCAGCTTTCCCTCTTCAGCCAGGGAGGTTAAATCCTTACCATACTGGCTTAACATTTTTAAATGCTTCTTGGGGGTAGTACTTCTATCCTTTGAGCTTTTACCGCTTTTTGAATAAAACGGGTATTTGTTTAATATCTCTTTTACTTTTACTTTCACCGAATCCAGTGTAACCCCCAAACTGTTTAGCACTCTTGCTGCTACACCTTCACCTTCCCTTAGGAGGCCTAAGAGAATATGCTCAGTCCCAATATAATTATGCCCCATCTGAAGAGCTTCCCTTAAAGAGAGCTCCAGTACTTTTTTTGCTCTGGGGGTAAACGGTATATGTTCATAGGATTCTGATGACCCTTCCGTAACTGAGTCATTTACTGCATTTCTGATATCATCCAAGGTAATATTTAGGCTTTGCAGGACCTTGCTTGCAATGCCTTCTTTCTCATCAATTAACCCTAAAAGCAAATGCTCAGTACCTATATAATTTTGTTTTAAAAACCTCGCCTCATCCTGTGCTCTTACTACGACTTTTCTAGCTCTTTCTGTAAATCTTTCAAACATTTATATCAATCCCTTTTAAAAAATTTCCTCTTTTATAATATTAGCACGCTTTCTATCGATCTCGTCAATACTTTTATTTTTATTTTCATCCAAGCTTCTTAAGTATGAATTACCAATTATATTAATTAAATAATAAAAATCAAATCTTTTTAAACTACTAAACAATCCAAGTTGCCTCCCCAAGCTTACCATGGAAAGAAGTTCTAATGCTTCTTCAAATGACAGTAGCTTAGCATATTTTAATACTCCGTAAGCCCTGTACACACTATCTTTAACAACTAACGGCTTTTCTTTTTTTAAATTTTCTATTTGCTTTTTTTCTTCGTCTATAATATTTAAACAAATTGCTTCCATTTCTTCAACTGTATCCCTATCACCTTTTTCTAAGGTGCTTTGTTTTGATAAAATAAATAAATTACCTATAATTTCAGAATCCTGGCTGCGGTAGCCGCTAATAGTACAATTTATTTTATTTAACCTCTCAACCAAATCATCGATCTTATAGCTAACTACCATTGCCGGCAAATGTAGAGCAACAGACAATTTAAAGCCAGATCCTACATTGATGGGGCATGAAGTCAAATAACCCAAATCCCTATCAAAAGCAAAACTTAATTTATCCTCCAGACACTTTTCAACTTTGCTTACTTCATCGTAAACCTTCTCTATTTTTAAGCCAGGCGAGTTACACTGTATTACCAGGTGATCTTCTTCATTGACCATGATGGTTGTTAGCCTTTCATCCATTTCATTATTTACCAGTATACCCTTTCCCATGATTTCCCTGGTCATTTGGCGGCTTATTATATCTTTTTCCAGTAAAAGCTTCCTTTTTAGTTTAGGCATATTAGATAAGTTATAAAAGCGGAAATTGTCTAACTTATCTATCTTTCCTGTAACCTGTTTAATTAAATTAAAAAGATTTTTTCTGTCTGTTGCATTATTTAATATGCTAAATTTGTAATCTGCTAAATTTCTGGCCATGCTTGCCCTGGTTAATATAACAGCTGGGCCCCTTTCCACAGTTTTCGGTTTTGATAATAATATAGAATTTAAATTTCTCATTTTTTATTTATATATAATTTCTTTTGAAGCTTCTTTATAACATCCCTTATTCTCGCTGCTTCTTCAAAATTTTCTATAATTATTTCCTGATTCATCCTAGATTTTAAGTCTTTTATTTTTTTCTCCACCTTGATCTTAAGATTTGAATTAACGGGAACCTTCCCCTTGTATTCCACACTTCCATGAATTGCCTTCAACAAAGGCATCAATATATCACTAAACTCCTTATAGCATTCCCTGCAACCAACTTTACCTGTCTTCTTTATAGTGCCAAAATCAATACCGCAATTGTAGCATCTTCTACTCTCCCTTGCTTTACTGCTTTTTTTTAAGCCCAGACCATTTTTCTTATGTTTACCATGTAAAATTTTATTCAATAGCTTAGTAAGCCCCTCGAGTATTTCATCTTCGGAGCCCATTGAAATTTCTTTTGCGCACTCTGCACAAAGATAAATTTTTTCAACTTCATTATCAAAAATCTTGATTAAATGGACACTTGCTTCATTAGAGCCACAAAAATCACATAACATTTTAATCTCCCTAATGCGTTGTATATTTAAATTATAGCACCTTTTATTTTAAATATTAACTTTACTGTAAATTGCCTTCAGGCTTCATTAAAGGGAAAAGCAATATGTCCTTGATGGATTCAGACCCGGTTAAAACCATTACTAGCCTGTCAATGCCAATTCCTTCCCCTCCGGTTGGAGGCATGCCATATTCTAATGCTTTGATGAAGTCTTCGTCTACCAGGCCTGCTAGCCTTTCTTCTTCATCAGCACTTTTTGCTTGCTTTTTAAATCTTTTTAACTGTTCACTGGGATCAATTAATTCCGAAAAGGCATTCGCTATTTCTTCTCCCCCTATAAACAACTCAAACCTCTCCACAAGGTTTTTGTTTTCAGGGTGCTTCCTGGCAAGCGGAGAAATCTCTAATGGAAAGTCTTTTATAAATGTTGGCTGTATTAATTTTGGCTCCACAACAGCTTCAAATATCTCATTGATAATTTTTCCCTGTCCAAAGCTTTTTTCTATCTCTATCCCTAAATCTTTGGCAATATTTGCAAGCTGCTCTCTGTCCATCTCAAAGCTTACGGTGACGTCACCGAATTCTTTTATTGAATCCAGCATGGAAATTTTTTTCCAGCTTCCGGAAAGGTTAATATTGTTTCCTTTGTATTCAATTTCCGTTTTGTCTATTGCTTCTCCTGCTACATATTTTATTAATTTTTCAGTTAAATACATGAGGTCATTATAATCTGCAAAAGCTTGGTAAAACTCCAGCATAGTAAATTCAGGATTATGCTTATAAGATATCCCTTCATTTCTGAAATTTCTATTAACTTCAAATACTTTACTAAATCCACCAATTATAAGCCTTTTGAGGTAAAGTTCAGGAGCAATTCTTAGATACAGGTCAATATCAAGGGCATTATGGTGAGTAATAAAAGGTTTTGCTGTAGCTCCCCCGGGAATTGTTTGCAGCATAGGAGTTTCAACTTCTAAAAAATCTTTGCCCTTTAAAAAATCCCGTATCTTATCTATTATTTTAATCCTTTTTATAAAAATCTCTTTTACATCAGGGTTAACTATAAAATCCAGGTACCTTTGCCTGTATCTTAATTCCTTGTCCTTTAAACCATGCCATTTTTCGGGCAGCACCCTTATAGATTTTGAAAGAAGTTTAAAGTCCTTGACCTTCAAGGTTAACTCTCCAGTCCTGGTCTTAAAAACAGTACCTTCTATGCCAACCCAGTCCCCTATGTCCAAGTCATTAAAATACTGGTAAGCCTCTTCCCCAACTTCTTTTAAGCTTAAATACAACTGTAATTTTTCGCTAAAATTCTGTATATCACAAAAAGTGGCCTTCCCATGCTTTCTAAAAATAATTATCCTGCCTGCCACTTTGAAACTTTCTTCAATTTTTTCGCCTGTTTCTATCTCCCCATACTTATTCTTTAAGCTGGAAATTTCTACATCAGGCTTAAAATTTACATTATATAAGTTTTTGTTTTCTTTCCTGTATTTCTTTACCTTTTCCAGCTTTAATTTTAGGGGATCACTTAAATTTTTTTCATCTTCTAACAGGAAATGGTTATCTTCTTCAACCATTGTTTACCACCAATCCTAGCTTGTTTAATTAGAAACTAATCTATATCTAATATTTTGAATTTTTTCTTCTTTTGTGGGGTTTTTACAACTATTTCATCGCCAACTTTTTTATTTAGGAGTGAACTTCCAATAGGAGATTCATCAGATATCTTATTTTTCTCAGGGTCTGATTCTACAGAACTTACCACCCTATATTTTCTTTTCTTTCCTTCTTCCAAATCTTTTAAAACCACTGTAGAGCCAATTGTAACTGCGTCTCCACCGTTATTTTTACCAACTATTACATAATTGTTTAAAATTTCATTTATTTGTTCTATCCTTCCCTCAATGAAAGCCTGCTCATTTTTAGCATATCCATATTCTGAATTTTCAGAAAGGTCTCCCCCAAATTTCTTGGCATCTTTTAACCTTTCTGCGACTTCTTTCCTTTTATTTTTTACTAGATCATCTAGCTCTTTAACTAGAGAGTCATAGCCTTCTTTTGTTAGGCGGTATTCCTTCATTTATTTTTTACCCCTGGCTGTTTAATAATAGAGTTTATTAATTGAGGTATTATATTGTATGGAATATAAGATGTCAAAAGATAAAAATTATTTTAACCAAATCTTCCAGTTATATAATTTTCCGTGCGGCTGTCGGAAGGATTTGTAAATATTTTATTGGTATCACCATATTCAATCAGGGTTGCAGGCTCTCCAATTGTTTCAGTTAAAAAAAAGGCTGTGCGCTGGGAAACTCTTGCAGCTTGCTGCATGTTATGGGTGACAATCACAATAGTATAGTTTTCTTTAAGCTCATCAATTAAGTCCTCTATCTTCTGAGTAGAAATGGGGTCCAACGCAGAAGCCGGTTCATCCATTAATATTATCTCAGAATCAACAGCTAATACTCTTGCTATACACAACCTTTGCTGCTGCCCTCCGGATAGCTCCAGGGCATTGGTATTCAACTTATTTTTAACCTCGTCCCATAGTGCAGCTCTTTTAAGGCTAATCTCCACAATAGAATCAAGTTCTCCCCTGCTATATTTTGCATGAAGCCTGGGACCATAAGCAACATTATCATAAATAGATTTGGGGAAAGGATTAGGTCTCTGAAATACCATACCCACTTTTCTTCTTAGTTCAACTACATCTAAGTTGGCCCCGTATAAATCCACATCATTTATAATTACCTTTCCTTCAACCTTGGAATTAATAATTAAATCATTCATGCGGTTAAATGCTCGCAGGAAGGTAGACTTTCCGCACCCCGAAGGACCGATTATAGAAGTAATGGTATTTCTTTTAATATCAATATCGATATCACTTAATACTTTTGTTGAGCCATAATAAAACCCAAACTTCCGGGTCTTTATTTTAATTTCATCTTCCATGAAATTCCCTGCTGAAATTATAATTTCAAAAAAATAATAGCAGAAAAAAAAGAAATTTTAATCATTTATTAAAATTTTAATATTTTTTTAATAAATTTAGTCTTCCAAACCTTTCTTGTATTCTACAAATTTTTTTCTTAACCCGTTATCTTTCAATGAAAGTAGCTGAACAGCCAAAAGAGCCGCATTTTTAGCACCATTGATAGCTACACTGGCCACAGGAACTCCAGATGGCATTTGAACTATTGAAAGCAATGAATCAAGACCGCCTAAATCAGAAGTCCTTATGGGAACTCCTATAACAGGCAACACGGTATGTGAGGCAATTACACCCGGTAGGTGGGCGGCTTTGCCTGCTCCTGCTATTATTACAGAAAACCCCATCTGTTGCACATTTTTTGCAAATTCTGCTGTTTTGTTGGGCATTCTGTGTGCAGAAAGTATGTGCATCTCATACTCTATTCCAAATTTTTTTAAAACATTTATGGCCTTTTTCATAACTTCCTCATCCGAAGTGCTACCCATAATAACTGCGACTTTATTTTTAGAATTATTCACTTTTCCTCCTCTACTCTTTTTGCTATGTCTTTTCTGTACTGACTTCCCTCAAATTTAATATTGCCAATTTCAGAATATAATAATTTCCTGGCTTCCCTGAAAGTCGGCCCCTTTGCAACCAAGCCCAATACCCTTCCTCCATTAGTAGCAAAAGCTTCATTAACTTTCTTAGTACCGGCATGGAACAATAAGCATTTATTATTGTCTAGCTTATCAAGACCATAAATTATATCCCCCTTTGATGAACTTTCAGGATAACCCTTAGAAGCCATTATAACGCAAATACTTTTATCCTGACCCCAACTCAATTTTTGGCTGGCTAAGCTGCCATTGGCACAATCCATCAATAAGGGCACAAGGTCATCATTCAGTCTCGGCAAGACTGCCTGGGTTTCAGGATCGCCAAATCTGCAATTGTATTCCAACAAATAAGGGTTGCCATCCGAGATCATCAACCCTCCATAAAGGATACCCTTATACTCAATGCCTTCATTTTTCAACCCTTTATAAGTAGGATAAATAATTTTATCTAATATTTTTTCATAAATTTCTCCGTTAACCATTGTAACCGGGCTATAGCTTCCCATGCCACCCGTGTTTTTACCCTTATCTCCATCATATATTCGCTTATAATCCTGGGCTAAATCCATAGGCAGGATATTGCTACCATCGCATAGGCAAAGAATTGATACTTCAAAACCTCTAAGGAATTCCTCTATTATTAATTTATTTCCTGCTTCTCCAAATCTTTTTTCAACTACGATAGTATCCAGACTTGAAAGGGCTTCCTCTTTTGTACCAGCTATAAGCACACCCTTTCCTGCAGCTAGGCCATCAGCTTTTAAAACCTTCGGGAATTCTCCCTCCGGCAATTCTTCTAAATATTTTTTTGCTCTACCATATTCATCTTCGCTAAAAATTTTGCCACCAGCAGCAGGGATCCCATATTTCTGGGTTAATATTTTAGTAAAGGCTTTGCTGCCTTCAACCATTGCCGCTTTCCTGTCAGGGCCAAAAATCTTTAGGCCTTTCTTTTTGAAATGATCTACAATCCCTTCAACCAAGGGAGCTTCCGGACCCACTACGGTCAAGTCTATAGAGTTCTTTACTGCAAAATCAGAGAGCTTTCCAAAATCACTGCTGCCAATATCTACACATTTTGCAACATCTTCCATCCCCGGATTGCCAGGAGCCACATATACTTTATCTACTAGTTTGCTGTTGGAAATTTTCCATGCCAGGCAATGCTCGCGCCCACCGCCTCCTATCACCAATATTTTCATAATGCTTTCCTTAAATTATATAATAATTGTTTAGCTGTCATTGAAAACCCTCTTATTTAAATGCTCATCCCTCATTATAATTTGGCTTCTTTCGGGACCTACACTAATCATGGAAACAGGGACCTTTAGGATCTCTTCTATTTTTTTTATGTATCTTTTGGCATTTTCTGGAAGATTTTCAAAGGTTTTAACCTCGCTTATATCTTCCTTCCACCCATCTACTTCCTCATATATAGGCTCACATTTATGCAGTATAGTCTGGTGATTGGGGTGATTTGTAAATACTTTGCTCCCATACCTGTAACTTGTGCAAATATTTATTTTCTCCAATCCTGTAAGCACATCTAATTTGGTTAAGGCAATAGAATTTAATTGGTTAATCATAGCCGAATATTTTAATATTACCATATCCAACCATCCACACCTTCTAGGCCTGCCAGTAGTGGTACCGTATTCATGACCCCTTTCCCTTAGAAAATTACCGGTTTTACCCTTATCTTCTGCAGGAAATGGCCCTGAGCCTACTCTAGTAGTGTATGCCTTAACTACCCCTAGCACTTCATCCAGCCTTCCAGGTCCAACCCCAGCTCCGCTAAAAGCTCCGCCCGCAACTGTTGAAGAAGAGGTCACAAACGGATAGCTGCCGTGGTCTATATCCAGTAAAGTGCCCTGGGCACCCTCAAATAGTACTTTCTGGTTTTTGTCCAACGCATCATTAATTAAAAAAGAAGTATCCTCTATGTATTTTCCAATTTTTTCTGCAAAGCTCTTGTATTTGTTAAAAACTTCTTCCAGATCCAAAGGATCCATGCCATAAATTTTTTCCAGTATTGCATTCTTTAGCTTTAAATTTGTTTCCAGTTTTTTTCTAAAAATTTTCAAGTCCAATATGTCCTGGGCCCTTATGCCTATTCTTGCTGCTTTATCTGAATAAACAGGGCCTATCCCCTTATGGGTTGTACCTATTTTTGATTTACCCAGACGGTTCTCCCCTGCCTTGTCCAGCAGAATATGATAAGGCATTACCAGGTGAGCATTGCAGCTAATTCTCAAATTGCCTGTACTGTATCCTTGTTTTTCCAGGTTTTCTATTTCTCCTATTAACACTTCAGGATTTATTACCGCTCCATTCCCTATTATGCAGCAGCAGTCTGGATAAAAAACACCTGAAGGTATCAGATGCAACTTGAATTCCTTATCCTTTAGTACTACCGTATGTCCAGCATTATCCCCGCCCTGAAACCTAACTACATAATCAACTTTTTTTGCTAAAAGATCAGTTATTCTTCCCTTTCCTTCGTCACCCCATTGGGTTCCTATTATTACTATGCTTGACATTGTTTACTCCCGGTTAATCTTTTACCTTACTTAAATTACGGAACAGCGCATATTGCTTATAAAAGTTAAGCTTTATCTTTGCTGTAGGACCATTCCTATGTTTAGCAATATTAATTTCTGCAATACCTTGGTCCTTGGTGTTTTCATCATAATATTCATCCCGATATATAAATATTACTAAATCTGCATCCTGTTCTATTGCCCCTGATTCCCTTAAATCTGCCAGGGCAGGCCTTTTGCTTTCTCTTTTTTCTACTTCCCTGGAAAGCTGTGAAATAGCTATAACAGGGATATTTAATTCTTTTGCAATACCCTTCAAATTACGGGAAATTTCGGTTATCTCCAGCACCCGGTTATCCCTATATTTAGAACCTGACTGCATAAGCTGTAAATAATCAACTATTAACAACCTGATGCCATGGGTACTTACCAGCATTCTGGCCCTGGACCTTAAATCCATGGAAGTAAGAAAAGCAGTGTCATCTATATATAACTTGCTCTCTGCCAGCCTTTCAATAGATCGGGCAAGCTTGGGCCATTCATCGTCCCTGAGATTACCTGACCTCAGCCTATGCAAGTCAATTCTAGACTCGGCACATATTAATCTCTGGGCAATTTGCTGCTTTGACATTTCCAGCGAAAACAAGGCGACAGGAATTTTCTCTTCTAGAGCCACATGTTTGGATATAGCTAAAGCCAATGAAGTTTTCCCCATCCCTGGTCTTGAGGCTAAAATTATCAAATCAGAATTCTGCAGCCCTGAAGTTTTCTTGTCTAAATCAATAAACCCTGTAGGAACTCCAATTACATCAGAATGATTTTCATATAAATTTTCAACCTGCTCATACACTTCGGATAATATATCCTTCATGGCAGTCATTTTCCCAGTACTCCTACCCTTGCTGTAATCCTGGTATACGGAAAAAATTAACTGTTGGGCCTTGTCTATTGCTCCTGAAAGGTCATCGGGTACTTCATAGCCCATAGTTGCAATTTTTGTGGCAGCATATATTAATTTTCTAAGGATATAGTTATGGTTTACTATCTGTGCATAATATTCTGCATTAGAAGCCAGTGGAATATTACTTATTAACGAATGGATAAAAGTTTTACCGCCAACCTCTTCAAGCTGGCCCTTTTTCTCCAAGTAATCTGCTAGAGTTATAGGGTCAACAGGCTCACCTTTTGCATATAATTCAATAATAGCAGAGAAAATAAGCTGGTTTACCTTCCGGTAAAAAGCGTCAGCTACAACAATTTCCACAGTAGATACTATTGCTTCCCTGGAAACCAGCATAGACCCCAAAAGGGATTCCTCTGCTTCAATATTATATGGCGGGACCCTTTCCAGCTTGCTGGTGTCTAACGGACTTAACTTTTTTCTCCTGTTTAAGTCATTCATTTATTCTTCTGCTGTTTCTTTTTTAGCTTCAGCTACTTCTTCTTTTTCTTCTTCAGCTGCTTCCTCTTTAGGTTTTATTTCTTCCTGGTTTTCACTTTCCAGGATTATTTTAACATTGCTCTTAATATCTTTGTATAACTGTATTTCTATATCATATTCGCCTAATTCTTTTATATGTTCTCCCAGCTCAATTTTTTTCCTATCTATTTCTACATTCCTCTCCTCTGCAATCCTTTCAGCAATGTCTTTATTGGTTATAGAGCCATAAAGTTTTCCCTCTTCACTGGTTTTGACCTCAAAAACAAGCTTTAGGTCTTTTAGGGCTTCTGCAACTTTTTCTGCTTCCTCTACATTTTTTGCCTCCATTTTCAGCAAGGATTTTTTAACTAATTCCATTTGCTTTATATTGCCTTTGGTAGCTACTACTGCAATATCATTTGGAATTAAATAATTTTTCGCATATCCATCTTTCACTTCCACTACCTCACCAACATTCCCTAAATTTTCATAACTTTGTTTTAATATTACTTTCAAATTTATCCTCCTAAGTTAGATAATCCATTTTTAAATTCTTTGAAGCCTTCTAAAATTAATCCATACATCGAGTAACCCTACTACTGGTATTATAATGGCAACACCGAAAAACAATGCTAGGATCAAAAAAATTCCAACCCTCCAAACCATGGGCAGGTTATATTTTTCAAATAAACCCCACGCTACTGATATTCCCAATATAAAATATATAAAACCAAACACTATAAGTAAATTAGCACCCAATGCATAAAACAAAATATCATTTACTCTAATAAACGTGGGAAAAATTAAAAGGGTTATACCTAAAATTATTCCCCATGAATAATGCCAGGACAAATCCCACTTACCAAATTCTGGCAGGGATTTTAAATCAAAACTAAATTTTTTTAAAATCTTATAACTAGCAATATAATTAACAATCGCTACCATCAAAAGAAAAACTAATAATAATCCCGGAAATATATATGGGAAAAATCTTAATATTTTCTTTGTTTGTTGCAATATTTGGTCAAATTCAGCCCCTGCAAAGACACTAGCATAATTTTTTATAATAGGATCATTTTCTATATTGTTTATATAATCATTATAATTACCTATAAATTCATCCACAAAATTAATTCCGCCGGTAACAAAAATTAACAATATATAAACTGCAACTAGGAACACCAAGATCCCCAGCACTAAAGATATTGTTTTCTTTGCTTCAATTTTCTTTTTAACACTGTTCTCATATAAAAAAGCAATGCCAACAATAAGGGCAGCTATAAATATTGCTAACAGATAGTCAAAAAATAAAAACAGTGCAACACCCAACCCTGCACATATTATAGCATCCCTTTTTCTGTTGGCAGCAACCAGTAAAGTAGCTGATACAGGCAATAGAGCCCATCCAATAAAGCCAAAAAAGGGGACAAATATGGCAAAAACCAAAGATAAAAAGGTAAAAACAGCAAGTAAAAATAAATTTAATTTTTCTGCTTTTAGATTATCAAAGGGCATTTTAAAAACTTATCTTCTATAATAAGGCAGCAATGCTATCTCTCTCGCTCTCTTCACAGCTATAGCAACTTTCCTTTGATGTTGTACACAATTTCCTGTTGACCTTTTTGGCCTTATTTTACCTTTATCAGAAACATGCCTTCTAAGCAATTTAATATTCTTATAATCAATATTATCTATGTTTTCCTTGCAAAAGAAACAGAATCTTTTCCTTTGCCTTAAGTTAAAGCTATTTTTACTATCTCTTCTATTTCTGTCTTTTTTTCTTTTCTTTTTTCCCAATTATAACACTCCCTTTATTTTTGTTTCCTTAAAACGGTATGTCTTCGTCAGTAAAGTCAGCTTCTTCTTCTGTATCCTTGGAATTATTTACAGCTGAAGCTGACTTCTCATTTTTATTAATTTTACATGATGCAAATTCCAGGCTGGGAGCAACCACATTAGCAACTATATCTACAGATGACCTTCTGTTGCCATCCTTGTCTTCCCAGCTTCTCTGGTTAAGCCTTCCGGATACAAGGACCCTGTCTCCCCTGCTTAAGCTTTCTGCACAATTTTCTGCAAGCTTGAACCAGGTTGTTATATTAAAAAATGAAGCATCTTCCACCCATTCATTAGTCTGCTTATTCTGATATCTCCTGTTTACAGCTATTCCAAATGAAGCGACAGGAGTTCCATTGGGAGTAAACCTCAGTTCCGGATCCCTGGTTAGATTACCTAATACTGTTATATTGTTAACACCAAATGCCATAAACTTCCCCTTTTTTAGTAGTTATTCTTCTTTCTTTACAATTAAATGCCTTAATACCTTGTCATTGATTTTGCTTATTCTTTCAAGCTCAGGCAACAATTTGCCATCTCCTGAAAAATAAATGAAGGAATAATAACCGCTCTCGTTATTGTTTATTGGGTAGGCTAACTTTTTTACACCCCACTTATCTATATCACCTACTTTACAATTTTCTTTTTCCATAAGCGAGGTTAACTTTGATATTTCAGCATCAATCTCTGTTTCTTCTAATGTAGGTTCGAAAACTAGCGCCAATTCATAATTTCTCAACTTTAAATTCCTCCTTCGGACTAATTTAATAATTAGGCCCTATTTAAAAAATAGAGCAAGAGAAACAGTAAAATATTCAATTTTACGGCTTCATAAAAAACAACATAGGATATTATAACATTTAAGCCTATTAATCAACAATTTATAAATTATTTTTCTTCTCTCATGTATACATTCCGGCAAGGGAACGGTATCTCAATTCCTACTTCATCAAATTTATCCTTTACCCTTTTTCTTAGCTGCCTGCCTACATCCCACTGGTTTGGGGGCACAACCTTGCATATTATTTTAAACACTACTGCTGAATCGCCAAGGCTGTCCACTCCGCCCTTGCCAAGTATTTGGGGCCTTTCAAGGATTACGTCTTTAAATTCTTCATCGCTTAACAGTTCGTCAAATACTTCTTCAAGTACCGCTATTACCCTGTCAGTATTTTCTTTGTAGTGTACCCCTATTTCCACCATTGCCCTTGCCCATACATGGGTCCGGTTGCTTAAAATACTTATTTCCCCGTTGGGGATATAATGGGCAATGCCTTCAAGATCCCTTAACACCGTAGTTCTTAAGTTAAATTTTTCCACTACTCCAGAAGTATCATTAATGGTTACAATATCATTTACCTGGAACCACTGCTCAAAAAGAATAAAGGTACCATTTATCAAGTCCTTTATCAGGCTTTGAGCCCCAAATCCAATAACTATACCCGCAACACCAGCTCCAGCCAACAGGGGGGTCACACTTATCCCTAATTCTTCCATTATTATTAATAGCGCTGCAATTATGCTTATTACCATAACTAAATTGGAAATTACAGAAGTAAATGTGAAAGTCCTTTTCTTAATCTCAAACTTATCATCGCTAATTCTTTTCTCAAAAATGTTTCTTACCCTTCTGGCAATCAACCTAACAATGATTATGATAATTACTGCAATTCCAATAATAATTAAAATGCTTATCCAGTTGTCTAAAAAATTCTCTACAATATTATTGGGGATGATCCTGGTTTCTGCAGCATTTTCCTCCATGAATAAACCTCCCTTATTTTTTAATTTTGCTATAAATTTCTATAACCTTATCATCGCCTTCATCATAAACATCATGTAAATGTCCAGTATAATTTACCAAAGACACATAAGGAAACCCCTCATGGATTACAGCAACATTTATAGCTGCCTGTCTTTGTATTAACGAACGCCAGCGTGACTTAGGTATCCTCAGCCAATGCACAAGCAAGGCTATTATTACCCCACCATGGGTGGCAATTGCTACATTAGACCTATCTTTATTCTCCTGAACAATATTGTTTATCTCATTAGAAGTCCTCTCGATAAAGGAACCAAAATCTTCCCCTTCAGTTGGCGGGCTGCTAAAAGGGTCCTCGAGCCAGTCCTGATAGTCATCATGGTATTTGTCATTTATCTGGGAAAACTTTAATCCTTCCCATTTGCCAAAATTAATTTCCTTTAAATTCCCCCTGGTTATTATTTCTTTGCCTCTGCTATTATTTAAAATATTAGCAGTATGCAGAGCCCTCTTTAAAGGGCTGCTATAAATATTTGAAAAATTAACATTTGATAAATACCTGGACGCAAGTTCTCCTTGTTTTACACCTATAGGCGTAAGTTCTATATCCCTGTCCCCCTGATACCTTCCTTCCAGATTCCATTGGGTCTGACCATGCCTTACCAAAAACAGTTTTACTCCCATCTATCCCCCTATAACTCTATATATTTAAACTGTTGCAATACTTTTTTCCTTATCTTTACTGCTGAAGGAAAACCATATACCACTTTTTTACCCTTAATCATGTCCACAAACAGGTCTTCAAGCTTTCCTCCACACTCAGGACACCCGTAACTAGTGTTGTCTTCTTCCAAAACTGTTTTATGGTAAAAGCAATTCTGGCACTTTAACACTTTTTTAGCCCCAGACATTTTCCCCCTTTTGGCCACTTTTTGACCTTCTATCTCTACAATATCCAGAGCAAAATCCATTACCCTTGCCCCTGAAATTGAAGTGCCTACCCCATATGCATCCACAATATAATTCAAGTCCAGGATATCATCTTCATCCAAACCTCCACTTACCACTAACTTGATATCCTTAAAGCCTCTTATGTCTAGCTCCCATCTGACTTCTTCTAAAATCTTCTTGAAATCTCCCCTCCTTGACCCAGGGGTATCCAGCCTTATTCCAAACAGGTCTTTGCCTAAAGCCTTGCTTACCCTGATAGCCTCAAATTTTTCATCATTGAAAGTGTCAATAAGGGATATCCTTTTTACCTTTGGCTTAATAATTTCATTAAAAGCCCTGGTAGCTTCAACTGTATCTCCTACTATAAGGATTAAAGCATGGGGCATGGTGCCAATTGCCTGAGCTCCTATGGCTTCTGCTCCTAAAATAGTGGATACCCCGTCTGCGCCCCCAATATAGGCGCATCTTTCGACCATGGGGGTAATTGCAGGGTGTACCCTCCGGGCCCCAAAACTATATACAGGCTTATCCCCGGCGGCAAGCTTACACCTTGCTGCCTTAGTAGCAATTCCGCTGGACTGGCAAAGGAACCCTAAGATGGAAGTCTCAAAAACTCCAAAATCCAGGTATTTTCCCTCTATGGACATTACCGGTTCGAACTCTTTAAATATAGTCCCTTCCGCCATGCCCCTTACTGAGATATCTTTACCATTTTTCAGCAGGTTAATACTTTCTTCAATGCCGGCTAAGACTCCCCATTGATAATTGTTGGGGAAACTCTTCAAAAATACTTCAGCCTTTACAGAAACGTCTTTTCCCAGTTTTTTTAATATTTCCTCAGACCTTTTAAAGTATATATCAGTTACTTTGCCTTCTTTTATGTCATCTCCATTAGCAATATAAAACATGCCTGCCCCTTTATATTATATTTACCTTTAAAATATTTTTCATCTGATTTAATGCCCAATTATGGTCTCTTTTATTTAATCCAATAACTGCATCCTTTACAACATCCACCTTATATCCTCTAGATACGGCTTCTATGGCCAAATAATAAACACAAATATTAGTCACACAGCCAACAATAATTAGCTTGCCTACAGACATTTTATCCAGAATTTCATCCATCCTGGTATTATAGAAGCCTAAAAAAGTTTCTTTCTTTATTATTATGTCACTGCCCCGTGGTCTAAGCTGGTTAATTACTTTAGCCCCTTCAGTGTTTTTAATTGCATGCGGAGGAAATTTATCAAATTCCTTGTCATTCTGGTCATGGCTATCACATAGATAAATTACAGGCAGGTCACCGGTCTTAGCCTTCTCTATTTCCCTTTTTATAGGGTCGATAATGCTTTCAATATTGGGGACATAAAGAGGAGCATCCTTTTTTACGAAATCATTTAACATGTCAACTATAACTAAACCGCTTTCCATAATTCCTCCCTGTAAAGATAGATTTATAAGCATAGATAATAATAACACCTAGAAATCAAATTTTGTAATATTTAAATATTTATATACCCTTCCCTATACAAAATATTCCTTTTATTTTAATATTTATTAGAGTTAAATATGTGAGGTGGTAAAAATGATATTTAAAATAATTTTTCCTATATTAGTAGTTATAATATTAATTCCCTTTATGATAGCAGGGTGCGCCAAACAGGAAATTTCTTTGTATTTTGCCAAAGAAATTGAAAACAGTTTCTACCTAGTAGAAGAAAGCAGGCATGCCAGCACAGACAGAATCTATAAAAATTCAATCCAGGAGCTAATAAAGGGGCCTAAACAAGAAAGCCTTGTAGCCACATTACCAGAAACAGCTAAAGTAAATTATGTAAATATTGAAAACCATACAGCTGTGGTTGATTTTAGTGAAGAAATTATTACCGGCCAGAGTATCCCCCATAGTTCTACTACAGAAAATTTAGCAATATACTCAATAGTCAATACACTAACTCAATTTGAAGAAGTAGAAGAAGTAAAAATTACTGTTAATGGAAAAGACAGTGGTACTATAGACGGAATGGCTATAGAAGACTTCTGGGGCCATATAGGAATAGCACAAAAATTTGAAAGAAATGAAGAAATAATATATGGAAAAGATTAAAAGCATAAAGGAGCACTTCAGAGATTCCGCAAATACAACTAAAGAGTTGGTGGGATGGATGTGTACCTACACCCCCGAAGAGTTAATATATTCAGCAGGGTTTACCCCTTTCCGGATTTACGGGACTAAGGAATACAGCAAAGCAGAAGGGTTTTTTCCCATAAATTTTTGCCCGTACTTAAAATCCATTTGGGAAAATCTCTTAGCTGGCGAAATGGATTTTAAAGCAATTGTTTTTACTAATTCATGTGACGGCATGAGAAGGCTATTTGATACAGTTAATAAATATTCAGGCCTTCCAACATTTATGCTGGATATACCAAAAAACAAGAAAACTGATGCTATAGATTATTTTAAATACAATTTAAAAAAAATGGCCAGCTTCCTGGATAGCATTGGAGGAAGCCAGGTTACCACTAAAAGGCTACGGGAATCGATAAAAGCCTTAAACCAGAAAAGGATAAGCCTAAAAAAGTTAAGCAATATGTATAGAAATTCTATAATAAGTATAGACAGCTATAATGAGATTCTAAAGATATCAGCAAACTCAAGCCCGCATGTATTTGTAAAGGAGCTGGAAAGTTATATTAGAGCTGTAGATAAAAAGGAAACCAAAAACAGGAAGCCCAATATCCTGCTGGTAGGCAATTTTATAAATGAAGACAGGCTGTGGAAGCTTTTTTCAGGCTTGGAGGCCACTATCTCCTACCAGGATACCTGTAGCGCCAACCGTTATTTCGAAGGCCTTGTAGAGACGGGCAGCGATCTTCTCGGTTCCATAGCAAAAAGATATATTAACAAGCCTTCATGCATGAGAATTGCAAATCTCGGTGACAAGCTAACAGAAGTAAAAGAAAACATTAACACTTATGATATTGATGGCATAATTTATATTTCCCTTAAATTTTGCGACAATACTTTATACTTTTACCCTCTGCTAAAGGAAGAACTAAAAGAATTAGGTAAGCCATCACTATATCTAGAAATTGAATATAATAATTTTTCCGAAGGCCAGGTAAAAACCAGAATACAAGCATTCTTAGAAATGATATAAACATATGAACCTTAAAGAGAGCTTAAAAAAGAAAATAAGACAAAACCTAAACCAGAAATTTATCAGAAGGATATTGTCTGTAGCTTCAAAAAAGCCCGTACTGTTCTTTTTTACCCGCACATTTAAATCCGTCTCCGATAAATACCTTAATATTTCAAGCATAAAAAGCCTCCATGAAGCATATTCAGAAAAAAACTGGGTTGCTTACGGCTCCCTGTTCCTGCCCTATGAATTATTTTACAGCCTTGGCCTTACCCCATTCCTACCTGAAGTTCTAGCAGGTTTTACAGCCGCAATGGGCATTGCTGATAAAACTTTATCTACAGCCACAAAACACTGGTATTCACAGGATTTATGTACATTCCACAGAAGCGCCTCGGGAGCAGTAGAAATGGACTTATTTCCCAAGCCTAAATTTATAATATGTACCAACCTGGCATGTGATGCTGCACAAAAGTCCTTTTATATTTATGCAAAAAAATATGGATTAGAAAAAAATTTCTACCTCATTGATGTGCCTTATGACTACAATGAAAAATCTTTGACCTACCTTTCAGAGCAATTGAAAGAAATAAGCAGGGACATAGCAAGAAAAACAGGCAAGCAGCTTAACCAGGATAAATTTAAAAAAATTATCCATAATTCTAATCAGTTCAGGGATTGGGCTATTAAAGTAAACGAGATAAGGAGAACTCTTATTGATTACCCCCAAAATTTTAACGGCCTTAATTTTATCCTTCCTTTCCATGGATTTGCCGGAACCAGGGATGCCATTTTACTTTATAAGAATATGTACCGTGAACTAAAAGCCTATACACGTAAACAAAAAAGCAACCACAAGAAAAAAATACTGTGGTTGCATTTAAAGCCTTATTACAGGAATGATATTTTTGAATTAATGGAAAACGGAAACTGCAAGATAGTTTTTGAAGAGATAAATTACGTATACTGGCCAAAACTGGACCCAGCCAATCCATTTCAGAGCCTGGCAAAGAAAATGCTTTCCCATTACCTGAGGGGCCCTATTGATAACCGGGTAAAAACAATATTGAAAATGGCTGAAGATTACAGGATTGATGGCGCAGTTATTTTTTCCCACTGGGGGTGCAGGCAAAATAATGCAGGAGCCAGGATTATAAAGGATTCATTAACAGGTATCGGGATACCTACCCTCATTCTGGATGGAGACTGCGTTGATAAAAACAACTATTCCAAAGGTCAGTTTAGGACCAGAATCCAAGGATTTATTGAAATGCTTAGATAAAAAGATTTAAGAATTTTTGTACCTCACCCACATTTACTAAGTAATAATTTGCCTTGCTTTCAATGCCCCTGCCTACTTTAATATTTAAACCACCTTCATTTTCCCTGAACATGTATTCATCAGTCACATCATCCCCCATGCATATGCTTATAGAATCATTTAAGCCAGAGTTTTGCCTTAAAGCATTTATGGCCTTGCCCTTATTTATATTGCTAGATTTAACTTCAATTACTTTTTTTCCTTCAATGGCATTGACAGGCATTACTTTTCTATATTTTTCAATAGTGCTTTTTACTTTTTCCAAGTTGCCCAGATTTACTTTGGGGCAATTCCTATAATGTACTGCAAAAGATACTTTCTTGTCTTCAATATAAAAGCAGGGAAACTCTTTTAAGCTGCTTTCCACTTCTACTTTAATTTTATCCAATTGACTCATTACTTTTTTGCAGCATCCAATATGCACACGTCTTTGCGGCTGTACTTTAACTCTGCCCCGTGGCCTCCAATAAAACTTATATTGCTAATGCTGGCCTGGCTAAAGAATTTTAGTAAATCACCTATAGGGTGGCCGGAAACAAGGACTGTTACAATATTGTTTTTGTCTGCTAGCTTTAGAAGTATATTCCTGGTCTTTTTTGAAGGCTTTGCATCCTGGGGCTTTTTCTTAATGCCCACTAAAGTCCCATCATAATCAAGGAACAGGAAAACATTTTTCCTTTTTTATAATGCTAAATACATTATCCAACTCGCTTAATAAATGCTTAATCCTGTCTCACCTATTCTGGGCATATTTGAGGAAATCTTTTGACCAATTATAAATATTATTTTCTTTGACTATTTCTCTTAGCGCAAACAGCTTTTTCTTCCTTTCTTTTACCGGCATTTCCAGGGCTCCCTTTATACCGTTGGCAACACCTTCAAAATCAAAAGGATTTACCATTACTGAATGCTTGCTCATTTCTTCTGCTGATCCTGCAAACTTGCTCAAAACTAAAACCCCATTCCCCTCAGGATTAGAACTTACATATTCCTTAGCTATTAAATTCATCCCATCCCGCAGTGGAGTCACCAGGCATATGTCAGCTGCCTTGTAATAGGATATAAGTCTTTCCTGAGGTATGGTTTTATATAAATAATTAATTGGCGACCACAATTCATCCGCAAACTGACCATTTATATTACCTACAAGTTCATCTATTTCCCTCTTGAACTGTATGTACTCCTTTATCTTGGTTCTGCTGGGCACAGAAATCTGAACAAAAATTACTTTTTTCTTGTATTCAGGATACTTTTCAAAAAACCTCTGTATTGAGTATATCCTTTCCTTAATCCCTTTAGTGTAATCCAGCCTTTCCACACTTATGACTAATTTAACATTTTCAAAAGCATTGAATTCACTGAAAATTTCCTTTATCGAACTTTTTTTTGCAATATTGTTAAACTTACCGTAATCAATTGAAATCGGGAAGCTTTTTACATTTACCTTCCTTCCGTTATAGTCTACTGTACCCTCACTGAAGTCAACAGATAGCCCCAACTCCTGCTTGCAGCTGTATAAGAAATTTTGAGCATCCTTTTTTGTCTGGAACCCTACTACATCACAGCCTAGTAATCCCTCCAGTATCTGCCTGTTCCAGGGAAGTACCCTGTATATTTCATTACAAGGAAATGGGATATGCAAGAAATATAATATCTTCGCCTTAGGCCTTTTACTTCTCAGTATGGAAGGAAGAAGTGTCAGGTGGTAATCCTGGACCCAGATGGTGTCATCATCCTTTACTTCCTCCAGTACTTCGCTTGCAAACTTATTGTTTATCCTCCGGTAAGACTTCCAATAACTTAAGTCAAAGAAAGCCTGGAATATAAAGCCGTGGAATAAAGGCCAGAGAGTACGGTTAGAAAATCCATGATAGTAGAACTTTACATCTTTCTTGGAAAGGTTTAAAAATTTTACTTTATAGCCTTCCATATCCACTATTTTTTTGCCAAACTTATTCCTCCCAGATAAACCATTCCAGCCTATCCACAGGCCTCCCTGTTTTTGCAGTATGGGGTCAAGGGCAGTAACCAGACCTCCTACACTTTTTTTGTATTTTATTCCCTTGCGGGTTCTGGATATTTTGTAAGGGACTCTATTGGATACTACAATAATTCTTTGGTTTTTCTTCTTTGCCATAATATTTTATCTATTTTACTTTCATATTTTATATACATTATATATGTAAGCTTTATCTTTTAAAACCAGTTATTTTTTTCTTAGTAAAACACTTGTAATCTAAAATCCCCTATTTCTTGTAACTAGGAAATCCAAAACTTCCAAAAAACT
>CAYREF010000016.1:0-38435 GCA_964423265.1 uncultured Actinomycetota bacterium | reverse complement strand
CCGTTTACCGGGGAGGAGCTTTATGGGGAAATAATATTTACCATTAATAAGGGGAGGGTCTGTTTTGTAAACAGTGATGCTTATGGCAAATGATGCAATACTGATATTAGAAGACGGTGAAATATTTGAAGGAAAATGCTTTGGCTGTGAAGGAGAAATATCTGGAGAGGTAGTGTTTAATACTTCCATGACTGGATATCAGGAAATACTAACCGATCCTTCATATTATGAGCAAATAGTTACCATGACTTATCCTCAGATCGGAAATTATGGTATTAACAGCCAGGATATTGAATCAGCCAAGGTACAGGTAAAGGGTTTTATAGTAAGGGAATACATTGACCGCTACAGCAACTGGCGGGCAGAAAAAAGCCTGGAGGATTACCTGAAGGAAAATGCTATTGTGGGGATCTCAGAAATTGATACCCGGAAATTAACCCGGCATGTAAGACTTGAAGGTGCTATGAAAGGCATAATATCAAACAAGGCCGGAGAAATAAAAAGGCTTAAAAAGAAGCTTGCTGGGTACCCAGAAATTATTGGAAGAGACCTGGTGCAATATGTTACCTGCAAAAAACCCTATATTTACAACCCGGATAAGAAGGACTGGAAATATAGGGCGGTAGTTATAGATTATGGGGTAAAGCTTAATATTTTAAGGATAATGTCTGATGCAGGGTTCCACATAAAAGTAGTTCCTGCAGATACTACTCCCCAGGAGATACTAAGCTACAGCCCTGATGGGATTATGCTGTCAAATGGACCGGGCGATCCAGCGGCAGTTGATTATGCCATCCGTAATATCTCAAAGCTGTTGGGGAAAAAGCCAATTTTTGGAATATGTCTTGGCCATCAGCTGCTTGGATTGGCATTGGGAGCCAAAACCTACAAGCTGAAGTTTGGCCACCATGGGGGAAACCATCCTGTAAAGAACTTAAGGACAGGGGAAGTTGAAATAACCACCCAAAACCATGGGTTCTCCCTAAATATTGATTCACTGAAAGACATAGATTGTACTGATTACGAAATGACCCACCTGAATTTAAATGACGATACCATGGAGGGAGTGGCTTATCCTGGAATTTCAGCTTTTACTGTCCAGCATCACCCGGAAGCTGGGCCTGGCCCCCATGATTCCAGATATGTTTTTAAATGGTTTAATAAAATAATTGAAAATAGTAAATAGGAAGAACTGATGCCTAAAAGAAAAGATTTAAAAAAGATATTAATAATAGGCTCAGGCCCCATTATAATAGGGCAAGCCTGTGAATTTGACTATTCCGGTACCCAGGGCTGCAAGGTTTTAAAGGAAGAAGGCTATGAAGTTATTTTAGTAAACAGTAATCCTGCAACTATAATGACGGATCCCGAATTTGCGGACAAAACCTATATTGAGCCCTTAACGGTAGAGTTTGTGGAAAAGATTATAAAAAAGGAGCGTCCCGATGCACTGCTTCCGACTTTAGGAGGACAGACTGGTTTAAATATTTCAGTCTCCCTTGAAAAAGAAAAGATACTAGAAAAATACGGAGTTGAGCTTTTGGGGGCCAATATTGATGTTATAAACAAGGCTGAAGACAGGGACAAATTCAAAAAAGCAATGGGAAACATCGGACTGTATGTTCCCCCTAGCAGGTATGCACATAGCCTGGAGGAGGCCCTGAAATTCAGCGAAGAGTTAAAATTTCCCCTCGTGGTAAGGCCAAGCTTTACTCTGGGTGGACTTGGAGGTGGGGTTGCTTTCAACAAGGAGGAATTTGTAGACATCGTAGTAAGGGGCCTGGATCTTTCTCCCACAGCTGAGGTTTTAATTGAAAAATCTGTAGCTGGCTGGAAGGAATTCGAGCTGGAAGTAATGAGGGATAAAAAAGACAATGTAGTTATAGTATGTTCAATTGAAAACTTTGATCCCATGGGGGTGCATACCGGTGACAGCATTACAGTAGCCCCTGCCCAGACTCTTTCTGATGCAGAATATCAGCAAATGAGGAATGCCGCCTTGAGGATTATAAGGGAGATAGGGGTAGAAACCGGAGGGTCAAATATCCAATTTGCCATAAATCCTGATAACGGTAAATTAGCAGTTATAGAAATGAATCCCCGTGTATCGCGTAGTAGTGCTCTTGCTTCTAAAGCTACAGGCTTTCCCATAGCCAAGATTGCAGCAAAGCTTGCAGTTGGCTATACCTTGGATGAAATACCCAATGACATAACCAAAGAGACACCGGCCTGCTTCGAGCCCTCCATAGATTATGTGGTGGTTAAATTTCCAAGATGGGCATTTGAGAAATTCCCTGGGACTGACAGCTCGCTTACCACAAGGATGAAATCAGTGGGTGAGGCAATGGCCATAGGGAGGACTTTTAAACAAGCTTTGCAGAAAGCCATAAGGTCACTGGAAATTGACAGATACGGCTTGGGGTCTGACGGCTATAACAATATAGATGAAAGTATTCTAAATGAAAAACTTTCTGTGCCCAACCAAGACAGGGTATTTTACATAAAACATGCTTTTGAGATGGGGAAAAGTGTATCCGAGATATATAGCTATACAAAAATTGATCCCTGGTTTTTGCATAATATAAAGCAGCTGGTAGACTTTGAAAAAGAGTTTAAATGCAAGAATATAAAAGGGGTGGGGCCAAAAGCTTTAAGGGAAGCTAAAAAGTTAGGGTATTCAGACATACAGATAGCCAGCTTATGCAATAGTACTGAGGGAGAAGTAAGTAGATTAAGGGAGAAGCTAAACATTACTGTAACCTTTAAAACTGTGGATACATGCGCTGCAGAATTTGAAGCCTACACCCCATATTATTACTCCACCTATGAAACCGAAGACGAGGTAAAACCTTCAGGCAAGAAAAAAATAGTTATATTGGGGAGCGGACCCAACCGTATAGGCCAGGGAATTGAATTTGACTATTGCTGTGTGCATGCTTCTTTTGCTTTGAATGAGGACGGCTATGAAACCATAATGGTAAACTGCAACCCGGAAACAGTAAGCACTGATTATGATACTTCTGACCGCCTTTATTTTGAGCCTTTAACTTTTGAAGATGTGCTAAACATTATAAAAGCAGAAAAACCTGTAGGGGTTATAGTGCAATTTGGGGGCCAAACACCCTTAAAGCTGGCTATGGCTCTGCAAAAAGCGGGAGTAAATATACTGGGCACTTCTCCTGACAGCATAGACTTGGCTGAGGACAGGAAAAGATTTGGGGCCATGTTAAACAAGTTGGGCATACCCCAGCCAGACAATGGCACAGCCATGAACATAAGGGAAGCAAAAAAAATTGCAGCAAACATTGGCTATCCAGTGCTAGTAAGGCCATCTTATGTACTGGGCGGGAGGGCCATGAGCATTGTATATAATGAAAGCAGCCTAATCAATTATGTGAGGGACGCTGCCCTGGTCTCTCCGGATAGACCAATACTGATTGACAAATTCCTGGAAAGGGCTATAGAAGTTGATGTTGATGCTGTTTTTGACGGGCAGGAATTGTTTATAGGCGGAATAATGGAGCATATTGAAGAAGCGGGGATCCATTCTGGCGATAGCGCCTGTGTAATACCGCCCTTTACCCTGGGCAGCAAGGTAATTGAGAATATAAGAGACTACACTTTGAAAATAGCCAGAGAATTAAAAGTAAGAGGGCTTATGAATATCCAGTATGCAATTAAGAATTCCAAGGTTTTTGTATTAGAAGCAAACCCCAGGGCATCAAGGACTATCCCTTTTATAAGTAAGTCAATCAACATACCTCTGGCTAAAATAGCGGCAAGGGTAATGACCGGCAAAAAGCTCAAAGACCTGGATTTTGAAAGGAAGGATTCAACTAAACTTAATTATTTCAGCATAAAAGAAGCAGTTATGCCTTTTAACAGATTTCCGGGAATTGATACTATTCTAGGACCGGAGATGAAGTCTACGGGAGAAGTTATGGGAATTGACTCTAATTTCGGAGTGGCATTTGCAAAATCCCAAATTGCTACCAACCAAAAATTCCCAGTAAAAGGCACTGTCTTTATAAGCGTTAGTGACAAGGATAAAGAAGATATAGTGGAAATAGCCAGAAGTTTTAGGGATATGGACTTCAATATAATAGCCACCCAGGGAACAGGAGAATTTTTAGAAAGCAAAAACATAAAATGCGACCGGGTTTTAAAGATCCGGGAGGGCAGACCTAATGTAATGGATTTAATTAAGAATGGAGCCTTGGATTTGATTATAAATACACCTGAAGGAAGCAGCGCAAGAAGCGATGGGTATTACCTTAGGACTGCTGCAGTGCTGCATAATGTCCCTTCCATAACTACCATTTCAGGCGCTGCTGCTGTAGTACAAGGAATTAAAGAATTAAGGTCGAACTTTAAAGTTAACGTTAAAGCTATACAGGAATATTGATGCAGTCATTAAATGGCGAGATAATTAATAATGTGAAGCTGGGGGACGGACTTTTTAAGATGGAAATATTTTCCCCTTATCTGGTAAAGCACAGCTACCCGGGGCAATTTATAAACATAAAGTGTTCACCTCCAGAGGTGCTGGACCCTTTGCTAAGGAGGCCTTTTAGCATATATGACATAGAAGAAGACTTTAATGTAGCTTCCATACTGTATTTAGTAAGGGGCAAGGGAACCAGGTATTTGTCAAAATTACAAAAAGGCAATGAACTTGATTACTGCGGCCCATTAGGTAATCCCCTAAATATTGATGGAGAAAAAAAAGTATTACTGGTGGGGGGAGGAATAGGAGTTGCCCCCCTATATTTCATTGCCAAACAGCTTTCCGGCAGAGGAAGGGAAGTATCTTTTATGTGCGGGTTTAAGGAAAGCAATTTTAGGATATGGGAAAAAGACCTGATGAGGCTTAGTATCAGTTACCAGATATTTTGCGAAGATGGCATGTGGGGTTCAGTGGGAATGGTTACTGAAGGCCTGGAAGATAAACTAGGCCAGTTTAAAGGGTTTAGGGTATACTGCTGTGGCCCACAAGAGATGCTTAGAAATTTACAGGAAATATTTAAAGGGAAAGATATTGAGGTTACTGCATTACTTGAAGAAAAAATGGCTTGTGGGACAGGGGTTTGCATGGGCTGTGCCATAAAGGTGAGGAAAGGCAGTGGGTTTGTCTATAAGAGGGTTTGCAGCGATGGACCAGCATTTAATTTAGCGGAGGTAATATTTGATTGAACAAAAAGAGCTTAATTTAAAAGTTAGGCTGGGGGATATTGAACTGGATAACCCTATTATTGCCAGTTCCGGCACCTTTTCCAGCGGGCTTGATTACAGCAAATTTTATAATGTAGGCAAGCTGGGAGCGGTAACTACTAAGAGTTTTTCCCTTGAGGGGAGAAAGGGCAACCGGCCTCCCCGGATATGTGAGACAGCTTGCGGGATGCTTAATTCCATAGGGCTGGAGAATGAAGGTATTGACAGTTTCACAAAAGAGCATCTTCCAGCTATAAAAGATTTAGGCATAAAGGCTATAGTTAGCATTTTTGGTGAAAATTTAGAAGAATTTGCAGAAATTGCAAAAAAAATAACTGGCGTAAAATCCAATATATTAGCAGTTGAGTTAAACCTTTCCTGCCCCAATGTAGAAAAAGGAGGAATGGCGTTCTGCTCTTCAGGCTCAGACATTAAAAATATAACCTATAGGGTAAAGCAAATACTAGATATCCCTGTTATAGTAAAACTAAGCCCTAATGTGGGCGAACTGTATATGCCGGCACAGAGTGCAAAGGAAGGCGGAGCCAGTGCAGTTTCGCTGGTCAACACTTTGATAGGGGCTGCTTTTGATATTAACAGTTTTAAGCCCAAGCTTGGTAATGTAGTAGGAGGGCTTTCCGGTCCTGCTATAAAGCCGGTGGCATGCGCCCATATATATAAACTCTGCCAGGAAAATATTTTGCCGGTTATTGGAATGGGCGGTGTTTTTAGCTGGGAGGACGCAATAGAATTTTTAATAGCAGGAGCTAAAGCTGTAGGGCTGGGGACGGTAAATTTTGTAAATTATAAAGCAGGAGTAGAAATTATAGAATCATTAGGGAAATACCTGGTTTCAAAAAATATTTCAGACATAAACCATATCATAGGAAGAGCTTATGCTAAAAATAGAAGATAGGCTAATTGTAAGTATTGATGTAAACAGGATTGATGAGCTAAAAAAGCTGTGCAAAAAAATAGACAATAGGGTAAGCACATTAAAGCTGGGCCTGGAATTAATCTATAGTCAGGGATTGGGTGTTATAGACATGGTGAAGGGCTTTGGGTATAAGGTTATGCTTGATGCAAAGCTGCTTGATATCCCTAATACTATATCAGGCGCTGCTAAAGCTATAGGTTCCAGGGGTGTTTTTGGAATAACTATGCACACCCTGGGTGGTAAAGACATGCTGGAAGCTGCTAATAGAGAGCTGGAAAAAATTTCTAAACAGAAGCTGGTTGACCGGCCGCTTCTTTTCGGGGTAACCGTTTTGACCAGCCTTGATGATAGTGACCTACAAGCGGTAGGATTTAAGGAAAATTATTTGCATACGGTGCTGAGGTTGGTTAAAATTGGGCTAAAGTCTGGAATAGACGGGGTTATCTGTTCGCCAAATGAAGTTGCAGAAATCAGGAAAAAATTCGGTAAGGATTTTTTTATTGCAACTCCTGGTATAAGGCTCAGTCAGGATAACAGTGGGGACCAGAAAAGGTTTAATGCTCCGGGAAAAGCCATTTCAGATGGGGCGGACTTTTTAATTGTTGGCAGATCCATAACCCAAAAAGATAATATAGAAAAAGCAATTAGCTTATTCTATCAGGAAATAGAAAGGAACCTGTAAATGCTGAAAGTGGTGGAGGAAAACAAAAATATTGATATCTTGGAGATGTTAAGGGAGACCGGGGCCATAATGAAGGGACATTTTAAGTTAAGTTCCGGATACCACAGTGGTTATTACCTGCAATGTGCAAAGCTTCTGCAATTCCCGGAACTCACCAGAAAAATTTCAAATGAAACAAAAAATATGTTATTAAAGACTATAAATGGAGGGAGCATAAAAACAGTGGTATCCCCGGCAATGGGAGGAATACTGTATGGCTATATGCTGGCGGATGTAATGGGTAAAAGGATGATATTTACCGAAAGAAAGACAGAAAAAATGGAACTCCGCAGGGGGTTTAGCTTAAAGGAAGGCGAAGAAATAATAATAGCTGAGGATGTAATAACTACTGGCGGATCGGTAAAGGAAGTTATAGACATATGTAAAAGCCTGGGGGCAGATATAAGGGGGATTGTTAGCATAGTTGACCGCTCAGAAGGAATTGATTTTAAAATCCCTTATATTCCACTAATTAAACTGCAGATAGACAAATACCATCCTTCAGAATGCAAACTATGCAAAGATAATGTAGAGATAGACTATCCTGGGAGCAAAAAGTAACAAATTTTATCTTTTATATTTTTCCATGAGGAGTTTTTAAATGCCTGTTAATAATTTAAGCAAAGGGGACCGGCAAAAAGGTTGGCTCAAATCAAAAAGGGTCAGGAAGAAAAGAGCCTCTATAAAAAAATCATTAAAAAGCAGGGAGGCTGACCTTTCTGCCCTGTTTGCTGACAAAAAATTGTTCAATGAATATATTGCAAATATGAAAGTAATAGACCTCATAAGCGCGCTTCCGGATATGGGAAAGGTAAGGGCAAAACAGGTTTTGGAAAACAAGCTAAATATAAACACAAGTAAAAAAGTCAATGGCTTGGGCAAAAACCAGCAGAAAAGATTTTATGATTATTTTAATATAGGAATATGAAAAAAAAGGGAAGACTATTTATCATTTCAGGACCTTCAGGGGCAGGGAAAAGCACTTTAATTAATAATGCCTTAGAAAAACTGGACAATTTTGTCAAGTCTCTCTCTGTTACCACCCGGCCCATGAGAAAAAATGAAATGGAAAAAAAGCATTACAGGTTTATAAGTGAAAAAGATTTCAGGGCAATGGTAGAAAATAAGAAACTTCTGGAATGGGCAGAATATTGTGGTTATTTATACGGAACCCCCAAAGATTTTGTGTTTAATAATTTAGAAAAGGGTAAAAATGTCATACTGGAAATTGAAGTAAAGGGGGCAATGCAGGTAAAGGAAAAAATCAAGGATTCCTACATGATATTTATAAGGACTTACAACCTGGAAGAATTAAAAAAAAGACTGCTCGCCAGGGAAACTGATAAAGAAGAGGAAATAGAAAGAAGGCTTGAAATTGCCGAAGAAGAAACAAGGCACCAAAAATACTATGATTGCATAATTGTAAATAACAATTATAATGAATCTTTGTTGAATTTAGAGAAAGTATTAAAAAAGGAGGCTGATTGCTGATGGAAATACCGTATATAGATACTTATATTAAAAAAATAGACAATAAATATACATTATGTATAGCGGTGGCAAAAAGAGCGCGGGAATTGGGAGATTACCTCTCGGCTAAGAGAAATATGGAAAGAATAAATGTAGTTCCGCCCTTGGTAGATATCGAATCCCATGACCCTTTAGAGATAGCTCTGCATGAAATAAGGGAAGGAAAAGTAAGTTATATTAAAGCAGGCAGATAGAATTGGCCGGTTCAAATTTTAGCAACAAGAATATTATATTAGCGGTTACTGGATCAATAGCTGCCTATAAGGCCTGCAGCATTTGCAGCAGCCTGGTAAAAAGGAAAGCTAATGTTTTTCCGGTCATGACCCCTAATGCCACTAACTTTATAAACCCTTTAAGCTTAAGTACAATTAGCGGCAACAAAACCATCATTGAACCTTTTAAAAACAAGGGGAGGGCTTACCATATATCGCTTGCCCATAGCGCTGATGTTATCCTGATTGCACCGGCAACTGCTAACACTATTGCAAAAATTGCCAATGGAATTGCCGACAACTTTTTGAGCACTACCGTGCTTTCAGCAAATTGCCCTACAGTTATAGCTCCAGCAATGAATGAAAGCATGTACCTAAACAGCTTTACCCGGGAAAATATACAGAAATTGGCTGATTCGGGAAGGTTTTATATCATGGGTACAAAAGAGGGCAGGCTGGCATGCGGTGAAGAGGGCAACGGCAACCTTGAACATGAGGAAAAAATTATTGAAAAATGCCTGGAGGCTTTAAAATTAGATGAGAGCCTGAAAGGCAAAAAAATATTAGTATCGGCTGGGGGAACCAGGGAATACATAGACAAGGTAAGATTTATATCCAACGCTTCAAGCGGAAAGATGGGCCATGCACTAGCAGAAGAAGCTGCATTTAGAGGAGGCGAGGTGGTTCTGGTAACCACAAAAAAGGGAATGGCCCCTTTCGGGGTCAAGCCTGTTTATGTTGAAAGTAGCCAGGAGATGAAAGAGGGCTTGCTCTCACACTACAGTTCTTCGGATATAATTATAATGGCAGCCGCGGTTAGTGATATGGTGCCTGTTTTTAGATATAACTACAAGTTAAAGAAAAAAAATGATATATTATCGAAATTAAAGTTTAAAATAAATGAAAATATTTTGGAAATGTTGCAGGCTAAGAAAGAAGAAAACCAGATACTGGTGGGCTTTGCGGCGGAGGCAGGAGAAGAAATTTCAAGTGCACATGAAAAAATAAAAGGGAAAAATATCGACCTTTTAGTTGCCAACAATATTTCCAGGGAAGACATAGGGCTGGACAGTGACTTTAATGAAGTAGTTTTAATCAACCAGAAAATGGAACAGAAAAAAATAGGGAAAGCCAAAAAGAGAATAATAGCAAGAGAAATATTTAATGAAATAATTAATAATTTAATGGATTAGTTAGGGGCAAGATATGTCAAAAAAGGGTAATTATCTTTTTACTTCTGAATCTGTAACTGAAGGTCATCCTGATAAAATGGCAGATCAGGTATCTGATGCAATACTGGACGCTATAATTGCAGATGACCCAAAATGTAGGACAGCTATAGAAACAATGCTGAAGACAGGTTTGGTAATGGTTGCTGGGGAAGTAACCACAGAGACTTATGTGGAAATACCGAATATAGTTAGAAATACGGTAAAGGAGATAGGCTATACCAGGGCTAAATATGGTTTTGACCATGAGACCTGCGGCGTGGTGGTTTCTATCGGCAAGCAATCCCCAAATATTGCCCAGGGGGTAAATAAATCATTTGAGGCCAGGCTTGGAAATGACTATGAAGATGAAATAGATTATCAGGGGGCTGGTGACCAGGGAATGATGTTTGGCTATGCCTGTAATGAAACCCCGGAATATATGCCTTTGCCTATCTCGCTCGCACACCGGCTGGCCCATAGGTTATCAGAGGTAAGAAAGGCGGGTATTTTGCCATACTTGAGGCCAGATGGAAAGTCGCAAGTTACGGTAAGGTATGAAAACGACAAACCGGTCAGCGTGGAAACTATAGTGCTTTCTTCCCAGCATGCACCCAATATAGATATAGATACCCAAATTCTACCTGATTTTAAAGAATTTGTAATAAAGCCAATTATTCCTGATGAACTGATGAAAAAAGACATAAAAATTTATGTAAATCCCACCGGGGAGTTTACCATTGGAGGTCCCATGGGGGATACAGGGGTAACGGGAAGAAAAATAATTGTTGACACTTACGGTGGGGTGGCAAGGCACGGCGGCGGTTGTTTTTCAGGAAAAGACCCTTCTAAGGTAGACCGTTCCGCTACTTATGCCGCAAGGTATGTAGCAAAGAATTTAGTAGCAGCCGGGGTTGCAGATAGGCTGGAAATAGAAGTTGCCTATGCAATAGGAGTTTCCCATCCTGTCTCAATTATGGTAGATACTTTTGGAACAGAAAAAGTTGACTTAGCAAAAATTGAGAAAGCTATTAAAGAAATATTTGACTTAAGGCCGGGAGCAATAGTAAGAGACCTAAATTTACTTAGACCAATTTATAAGAAAACTGCAGCATACGGGCATTTTGGGAGACATGACCGTGACTTTACCTGGGAAAAATTAGATAAAGTGGATCAAATAAAAGATATGCTTGGGTTAAAATAGCTTTTACATGAATGACAAAAGCAAATATGCTGAAGTTATATTAGATATAAGGACATATGAGATAGATCATGCCTTTGATTACATAATCCCTACTGAGCTCTGCAGTCAGGCCGGTATTGGGTATGCAGTTTTAGTGCCTTTCAGATCAAGGCATGAAATAGGGTATATAGTAGGGTTAAAAGGGAAAACCTCCCTTCCTGAAAAAAAGCTAAAGCCTATAAAAAAAATATTAAGCGATAAACCTCTTTTTGACTCAAATAAATTAAAACTTATAAACTGGCTAAGTTCTTACTACATACATCCTATAGGAAGTGCATTTAAGCTTTTTATGCCGCCGGGAAGAAAAGTAAAGAGTATAAAGGTTTGGAGGATAAAAAATAGGCAAGCTGTAGAGGCAGAACTGGAAAAAGCCGGAGCGGGGCAGTTAATCTGTGGCCCCCTTATATATCCAAAAAGGGTCAAAAACCTCCAGGCGGAGAAAGCCCTAAAAAGGCTTGCCCAAAAAGAAGCAATAACTTCCGACTATATTTTAGAAGAGCCTAAAGCCAAACTGAAGTACAAAAACTTTATAAGCTTAAATAAGCAGGAGTATCTAAGTAAAAAAGAAAGCATAAATTGGGAAAAAAGCTATAGGCAAAAAAAGGTGATAGATTACCTTTTAAAGGAAGGGAAAACGCTACAGGAAAAACTAATAAGGGAAACCGGTGCAAGTTATGCAAGCTTGAATTCCCTGGTAAATAAAAAAATATTGTCCAAAAGTACTGAAAGAGTCAGTAGAAACTTCAAATATGACCTGGACATAAAACCAAAACCGGGAATTGTACTGAACCAATACCAGAAAAAGTGCGTGGAAAAAGTTGGAAAAGGCTTGGGTAAGAATTCCAACTTTTTGATCCAGGGTGTTACAGGAAGCGGAAAAACTGAAGTTTATGCAGAGATTTGTAAAAAAGCATTAAAAAAGGAAAATACCTGCCTGGTGCTGGCTCCTGAAATATCTTTAATCCCCCAGCTTTATGGAAGGTTTAAAAATATATTTGGGGATGCGGTAGCGGTTTTTCATTCTAACATGAACAGCTCAGAAAGATATGAAAGGTGGCTTGAAATACAGGAAAATAGGTATGGGATAATTATAGGCACCCGCTCAGCACTTTTTACGCCCTTAAGAAAGTTGGGCTTAATTGTTATTGACGAGGAGCATGACCCCTCTTATAAGGAGAATTCGGCAGTAAGGTATAATGCCCAGGATGTAGCTTTAAAAATAGGTGAAATATTAAGTATTCCTGTAGTTATGGGAAGTGCAACACCTTCGGTAAAAACCAGGTATAGAGCTGAAAAAGCAAGTAATTTCCAAATCCTCCGTATTCCTGTAAAAGCGCAGACCAAACAGAAGGTAGGAAAGGAAGTAGTAGACTTAAAGGAAATTGACCGATTTAAAAACAACCCTATAATTAGCAATAAGTTGCATTCCCAGATAAGAAAGGAAACAGATAAAAACAATAAAATCATAATTTTTTTAAACCGGAGGGGCTACAGTAATTTTATAGTTTGCAATAATTGTGGTAATGTCCCTAAATGTCCATCCTGCAACCTGGCACTAAAATATCATTTTGCCGGGAAAAAACTGGTATGCCACCACTGCGGGCTGGAAATAAAATTTCTAGGGAAGTGCCAAAAGTGTGGGGGCGAAAATATTTTTTTGAAAGGTTTTGGCATACAGAGAGTAGAGCAAGAGCTAAAACTCAGGTTTAAACCAGTACCAGTGCTGAGGATGGATTCAGATGCTACTACAAAAAGGAAGTCCCATGAAAGGATATTGAAAAGCTTTAGCTCACCAGGTTCTGCAATTCTGATTGGCACTCAAATGGTAGCCAAGGGGTTGGATATAGAGGATATTACCTTGGTGGGGATTATTAATTGTGACCACATGCTGGAATTGCCTGATTTCCATATGTATGAAAGGGTTTACCAGCTAATTCACCAGGTTGCAGGCAGGACTGGAAGGAAACATAAGCAAGGAAAAGTCATAATCCAGACCTATAACCCCACCCATGGAGTCGTAAGGAACTTTCTGGAAGGGAATTATGATAGTTTTTACCGGGAAGAGCTACAAAACAGGGAGGAATTGGGATATCCCCCTTTTTCCAATATAATAAACATCATTATTTCTGGAAAAGATGAAGATCTGGTTAGAAAAGACATAAAAAATCTATTTGCAGAAATCAGTAAAATAATTAAAATGGGGGATAGGATACTTGGTCCTGCACCAGCTCCGTTTTCAAGAATAAATAAATATTACCGGTGGCACTTAATGATAAAAGCAAAAAAGATTAACCAGATAAATAAAAAACTGGCAGATGCTTTAAAAAGTTTTGGCAAAGCCAGGGATAATAGGCTGATTGTGGATGTTGATCCAATCTGGATACTATGATTTTTTAGGAAAGATTATGGCAAAGAGAAAAATAAGAACTTTTGGAGATCCCGTACTCAGGGAGAAAAGTAAAAAGGTGGAAAAAATTGACCAAAACCTTATGGCTTTAATAAGGGACATGGAAGATTCTATTGATTCTGGCTATCAGCCGGGGGTTGGCCTGGCTGCGCCACAGATAGGGGTGTCCAAAAAGGTAATAATTATAAATTTTGATGAGAAGGTCAATGCATTTATAAATCCGGAAATAGAAGTGCTGGATGAAGAAAAGGAGGAAGATGAGGAGGGTTGCCTGAGCCTACCTGGAATAAGAGAGCAGGTGGAAAGGTATAAAAAAGTCAGGCTGAGGGCTAAGGATATAAAGGGGAAAGACACAGAAATGGTTGTAGAAGGAATGCTTGCCAGAATTCTCCAGCATGAGACAGATCACCTTGAAGGCATATTATTTATAGACCGTTTAGATAAAAAGAAAAAAAGGGAAGTAATATCCAGAATTAATGAAATGGGTTAAAGGGTTGGTTTAATTGAAGATTATTTTTTTAGGGGCTTCAAATTTTTCTGTCCCTTTCCTAAACTGCCTGCAAAATTCAAGGCATCAGGTACGGCTGGTTATAACCAATCCTGATAAAAAAAAGGGAAGAGGCAAAAAAAAGCTAGCTAATCCGGTCAAAAAAAAGGCCTTGGAATTAGGGCTGGAAATAATTGAAACCTCTTCTATAGACAGCCAAGCGGGGAAAATAAAAGGCCTTGATTTTGACCTAACCCTGGTGGTTTCTTTCGGGAAGATATTGCCTGAAGAATTTTTAAAAATAAAGCCGGGCAAAAATATAAATGTACATCCTTCACTGCTTCCCAAATACAGAGGCCCAACCCCTATTACTTCTGCCCTTATTAACGGGGAAGAAGTTAGCGGTGTAACCATAATGGAAGTTACAGGAAAGTTGGATGCCGGACCCATTTATACCCAGGCTAAGTTTAGAGTAGGCAGGGATGAGAACAAGGATAGACTAGAGGAAAAAATTATCCACATAGGATGCCCGCTTCTTTTACCCACACTGGATATGTTAGAAGAGGAGAAAATCAAGCCCTTTCCCCAGAAGGGCAGGGCAACTTATACAAAAACGGTAACCAAGGACGACCTTAAAATTAACTGGGAAGAGGATGCCCTAAAAATTTATAATAAAATAAGGGCCTTTAGTTATAAGCCTGGATGCTTTACGTTTCTAGGAAAAAAAAGAATAAAGATTTTGGAAGCCGGCATGGCGCCTATTAAGACTGATAGGGGATTGGGCGGCACGGTATTGGAAGCAGAAAAGAGTAAGGGTATATTTGTAAGCTGTGGTGATGGAAGGTCATTATCTATTAAAGTCCTCCAGCCCGCAGGCAAGAATATGATAGGATATAAGGATTTTTTAAACGGCTATCCCATAGAAGCTGGTGACAGGTTTGGATAAGGCGAGAAACATTGCTTTTGACATTCTAAAAGGCTATTTTGCTTCTAATAAATTATTAAAGGATCTTCTAGACAGGAAATTTTCCAGCTGCACTCTCTCCAGTTTAGACAAGCGTTTTACATATACTCTAGTTAAAGGAGTGATCCGGCAACTTTATTATCTGGATTTTGCAATATCGATTTTTTCAAACAAGAGACTAAAAAATATTGACAGAGACCTGTTAATCATACTTAGAATGGCCTTATACCAAATATTGTTTATGGATAGAGTGCCCATGTATTCAGCTGTAAATGAATCAGTTGAACTGGTAAAAAAAAGAATTGCAATAGGCCCTTCTAAATTCGTTAATGCAATCTTAAGAAAAATAAGCTCCACTAAAAATTTCAGGGATTATGTAAATACCAGCATTGAAAAAAATACAGCTAGTTTTGAAAAAAAAATAGGCATAACGTATTCATTTCCTGGATGGATCCTAGCGTACTGGCTGGAAAGCTATAGCCGCAAGACTGTTGAAAAGATTTGCAAAAGCTTAAACGGAAAACCTCTGTACTGCATAAGGTTTGATTCGGATAGAATAAAAAAGGCAGAATTAATAAAAAAACTGGCCCTAAAAAAAGAAGTAATAAATAACCAAAAACTGCCCGGAAGCCTTTCCAGCAAAAATATCCAGGCTACAAATCTGGCAGGAGTAACCGGGAGTTCATTTTTTAGACAAGGCTTACTTTATATCCAGGATATAACTTCACAGATTGCAGTAGAGTATTTTGCCAGGCCACGGGCGGGAGAGAAGATCCTGGATTTATGTGCAGCGCCAGGGGGAAAGACAATATTAATGGCCCAGCTGGCAAGTAGCGCAGATATTTTGGCGGTGGATAAAAACACAGATAGGCTCCAGAAAATAGAAGAAAACCTCGCCAGGTTAAATATAAAGAATGTCAAGGTTATGCAAGGGGATGCAACTGACCTCGATTTGGGGAGTCAGCTATTTGATAAAATTTTCATTGATGCCCCCTGCAGTGCTTTTGGTACCATATCCAAAAATCCAGACGTAAAGTACAATAAAAAAGAAGAGGATTTAAACAGGTTACAAGTTAATTCTTTAAAAATACTTGATAATGCAAACAGGTACTTATTGCCTGGGGGAAGGATAATTTTTTATACCTGCACCTTATCCCAGATAGAAAATCAGCAGACAGTAAGGCAATTTATTGAAGGAAACTGGGGGCGTTACAGGATAGAGCCGAGCAAATATTTGACAGGATCAAAAAAGGATGCTTGTTGGCTTGAAATAATGCCTTATTTTTTTAACAGCGAAGCTGGGTTTGTTTGCAGCATGGTTAAACTAGCGTAGAACTACACTACTTTTCTTACCTTGTTTGCTTTAAGGCACTTGGAGCAAATGTTAATCCTTTTTACTTTTCCATTTATTTCTGCTTTTATTTTCTGAATATTGGGCCTAAACACCCTTTTTGCCTTCTTATTGGAATGGGATACATTATTACCAACCAATGGTCCCTTTCCACATATATCGCATTTCCTTGACATAAAATCACCTATTAATAATTTCTAAAACAGATTGAAATGTTATCATTATATTTTTTAATTAGCAAGTATTTTAGCTTTAAAATAAAATTAGGATAATGGAAACAATTTTTAAGAAAAATAGTCCATATTATAGTGTAAAGCAAAGGAATTATTTTTTTGGTTCAATGTGTTAAAATATTTACCACTAGGTAAAAGGAACTTATAAGGTGAATGATAATGTTTCAAAAATTGAACAGCGAAACAGTTAAAAAAGTAGTAAACATTATAATCGATAATTTTGAAAAAAATGAGGAGCAGATAAATAATCTAAATGTCTTTCCGGTACCCGACGGGGATACTGGAACCAATATGCTGTTGACCTTGAAATCTATCAAAAACGAGGTAGACAAGCTGGATAGCTTTAATATAAAAAACATATCAGAATCGGTTTCCTTTGGTGCATTAATGGGAGCAAGGGGAAACTCTGGAGTGATACTCTCACAAATACTAAAAGGTTTTTTTGATGTTATTGTCCAGGATGGGGATTTCGATCTAGCTCTAATAAGTGAGGCTTTAGAGTCTTCCAGGAGTCTTGCTTACAGTTCAGTTCAGAATCCTACTGAAGGCACTATGCTTACCACCATTAAAGACATTCACCAATGTGTTCAAGAAATGGCAAATGGATCCGGGGATAAGGTAAGCTTTTCTGGGTTAATGGATGCTATTATTAAGGAAACAGAGGATTCTGTAACCAGGACCACCTACCTTTTGCCTGTTTTAAAGGAGGCAGACGTAGTAGATGCAGGTGCCCAGGGGCTGCTGGTAATATTAAAGGGGCTGAGGGTAGCAATGGAAGAATTTAACATTATTGAGGGAAGTATGGTAAAAAATAATAGTAAAAATAAGAAAAGGTCTAAGCAAAAGGCAGACCAGGATGCCAACCCATCTGGCCAGCAAGGGGATTTAAGTAGCCTGAATGTAGATACTGACCTAAAGTATACTTATTGCACAGAGCTAATTGTAAAGGGAAAAAAAATAAATGTAGATAGACTTAAAGAAAGAGTTAACCGTTACGGGGATTCTGCCATGGTGGTGGGGGACAACAAGGTAGTTAAAATACATGTGCATACCAATCATCCTCACAAAGTATTAAGGAGAGCTCTGGCGGAAGGCAGCTTGCATGAAATCCAGATAAACAATATGGTTGACCAGAGCAAAGCAGCACAAGCGGGAGAGGCAAAGAAAGAAGAGAAGGTTGAGAAAAAGAAGAGCATACTTGCAGTTGCAAATGGCGATGGACTGACTGAAATATTTAAAAGCATAGGAGCAGACTATATCGTAACTGGAGGCCAGACCATGAATCCTTCAACCTATGACCTGGTGAAGGAAATAAATAAAATTAAGGCTGATAAAATAATCCTGCTGCCAAACAACAAAAATATTATTCCCACTGCCAAACAGGCTAAGAGAATTACTAAAAAAGAAATTGAAATTGTGCCCACTGTGACTATAACTCAAGGAATTTCGGCATTGCTAAATTATAACCCTGATCTTGAGTTGGATGAAAATATGTATAATATGGAAGAAGCCATAAATCATGTGAAGAGTGGCGAAATAACTACAGCAGTAAGGGATGCAAACCTTTTAGTTGGAAAAATCAAAAAAGGTGACTACATTGGCTTGTATGATGGAAAGATTAAGGTCATATCTGACAACCTGGTAGAAGGTACCCTTGATCTGGTAAGGGACATGATAGATGAAAATGATGAAGTGATAACTTTTTATGCAGGCAAGGGTGTAAGAAAGGAAGAGAATAAGAAAATTACAGAAAGCATCCAAAAGAAATTTCCCCATATTGAAGTTGAGTTTCATGAAGGTGATCAACCCTTGTATCCATACATATTTTCTGTAGAGTAGTCAAAAGGTGATCCAATATTAGAATAATAGCAGGCCAGCACAAAGGAAGAAGGCTGAAAACCCCCAATAATTATAATATCAGGCCTACCACTGATAGGGTAAAGGAAAGCATATTCAATGTAATAGGCTCAAGGATTCAGGATAAAAAAGTCCTTGACCTTTTTTCAGGCACAGGTTCCCTTGGGTTGGAATCTATAAGCAGGCAAGCAAACTTGGTATATTTTATTGAAAAAAACTTTAAAGCAATAAAAATAATAAGCTATAATATTAACAGTTTAAATATTAGTAAAAAAAAGTATAAAATAGTAAAAAGTGATGTAATTAGATTTCTTAAAAGGTTTAATGAATTTAAGTGGGATATAATTTTTTTAGACCCCCCTTATAATATTAGTAGCAGCAAAATGAAAGATGTATTCGGGCTGCTGGATACAGGAGGAACTATAGGAGATGAGACGTTAATGGTTTATGAATATTTTTTTAAAAAAGATATAAAAAGTGAAATTGGAAACCTGGAAATTCTAAAGGAATCCTTTTTCGGCGATAAGAAGGTTGTATACCTTGCCCCCAGGAAGAGAGGATGATATGAAAAAAATAGCTATTTGCCCTGGAACCTATGATCCGGTTACTGCAGGCCATAAGGATATTATACTGAGATGTGCAGAAATTTTTGAAAAGGTTATAGTGGCAGTTTCAAATAATAACAGGAAGAAGCCTTTATACTCTCTGGAAAAGAGAATAGAATTTGTAGAAAAGGTCTTAAAAAAATATGATAGTATTGAAGTGGCCTCTTTTAATGGTTTGCTGGTGGATTTAGCTGAAGCAAAGGATGCAAAAGTAATTGTCAAAGGGCTAAGGGCAATATCAGATTTTGAATATGAGTTCCAGATGGCCCAAATTAATAAGAAGCTTAACGTGGATGTTGAGACTGTTTTCCTGATGACCAACCCGAGGTATGCTTACCTTAGCTCCAGTGTGGTTAAGGAAATTGCAGAGCTGGGGGGATGTATTAGCGGACTGATACCCAGGGAAATTGAAAAAGACATTATAAGTAGTTTTAAAAATGAAAAATTTGATTAAGAATTGGAGAATAATATGGATGCCTTAAAGATTATTGACAAAATAGAAGAGCTGGTAGATAAAAGCAAAAAGATTCCCTTTTCATCAAATGTAGTGGTAAGTGAAAATGAAATATATGATTTGATTGATGAGCTTCGGAGTATTTTACCGGAGGAATTAAAGCAGGCAAGATGGATAGTAAAGGAAAGAGAAGGTATGATTGAAGAGGCGAAAAGGCAGTCAGCCAGGATAATAAAAGAGGCTGAAGACAGAGCACAGGTTCTGGTTAGCGAAAACGAAGTGCTAAAGAAGGCTAACAAGAAATCTGAGGAGCTTATGTCTATGGTAGAAGCTAAAGCAAGAACTATCCGCCTGGAAGCAGAGGATTATGCTGATGAAAAGCTGGCTAACCTGGAGGCAGTATTGCATAAATTACTCTCTGCTGTTGAAAAGGGGAGAGAGCAATTTAAAAATACCTTGAAGACAGATAAAACATAAAATTTGAGCCCTGCAATTAATTGCATAAAAATTTTTTTATGTTATAGTGGTTTGTTGGTTTATAACAAGTATGTAACATTTTTTATAATCAGGAGGTTGATTAATTTGGCAGTACCAAAGAGAAGAACAACAAGTACAAAAAGAGACAAAAGAAGAAGCCACCATGGCTTAAAGGCTATGAATATTGTAGATTGCCCTAGATGTCATAGCAAAATGCTTGCCCACAGGGTTTGCAGAAGCTGTGGCTATTATGGCAACAGGGAAATTATAAAAATGGAAGAAGAAACTAAATAGAATCAAAAATTAAAATTGGAGGTTCATGGTGAGCTTAGAAAGTTTCTTTTGTCCAGAATCTGTGGCAGTGGTTGGGGCTTCCAGGGAAAGTGGCAAAGTAGGCAATACTATCCTTACTAATGTAATAAACTCAAGATACAAAGGCAAAATTTATCCCATTAATCCTAAAGCTAATAAAATTCAGGGATTAAAATGCTATAATTCCCTTTTGGATGTTCCCCAGGATATAGATTTGGCTGTAGTAGTTATCCCGGGTAAGTTTGTATTGGAAACTTTGGATCAATGCAAAGAAAAAAATGTAAAAGCTGCAATCATTATTTCTGCAGGCTTTAAAGAGGTGGGAAAAGAAGGCGCAAGACTGGAAATGGAGCTGGTAAGAAAAGCCAGGGAATACGGCATTAGAATACTTGGGCCTAATTGCTTGGGAATGATAGATACCGCTTGCCCTCTGGATGCATCTTTTTCCCCGTCTTTTCCTTCCAAGGGTGGTATTAGTTTCATATCACAATCCGGGGCTTTAGGAACATCGGTGCTGGACTGGGCAAAGTTTGTTGGTATAGGCATTTCCAAATTTGTATCACTGGGAAATAAGGCAGATATTTCAGAAGAAGACTTAATTGAATATATGGAAAATGATGATAGTTGCAGCGTAATTACTGCTTATCTGGAAGGAGTAAAAAACGGACGCAAATTTATCAATATTAGCAGCAGCGTTTCTAAAAAAAAGCCCATCATAGTTGTTAAGGCGGGAAATACCAGTGCAGGTGCGAAAGCTGTTTCTTCCCATACTGGCACATTGGCAGGCTCCCAGAAAGCTTATAGCGCTGCTTTTAAGCAGTCAGGCATAATAAGGGCAAAAACAATCAAGAATCTTTTTGATTATGCCAATACTTTCGCAAATCAGCCATTGCCTAAAGGGAGAAAAGTTGCAATAATAACAAATGCAGGCGGACCCGGTATTATGGCAACTGATGCATGTGAGGAAAACGATATACCCTTGGCGAATTTGGAAAAGGACACTATTGAAAAATTAAAAAGCTTCTTGCCTTCAGCTGCGAATTTTTATAATCCGGTAGATGTACTTGGAGACGCTCTGGCAGACAGGTACCAGAAAACGCTGGAAGTAGTGCTGGAAGATAAAAATGTTGATTCAGTAATTATAATACTTACCCCCCAGACTATTACCCAGCCTTATGAGACTGCTAAGGCAATAGTTGAGGAAATAAAGGACTATAAGACCGACCTACCTATAATTACTTGTTTTATGGGAGGAGCGGAAGTTAAAAAGGGTATTGATTATTTAAGGAATAGCGGGATACCCAATTTCGACATATCGGAGACCGCGGTGGAAGCCTTAAAGCAAATGATTGAATATAACAGCTGGAAGCAAAAAAAATTGCCGAAGATAAAGGAAATAAATGCTGACCAAGGTAAGGTTGGGGAATTATTTTCTAGCTGCAGGAAAGACGGGCGCTATGAATTAGGAGAGATGGAAGCAAGGAGAGTGCTGGAAGCTTATAATATAAAGATACCAAGGGCAGAATTGGCAAAGGATATAGAAGAAGCAAAGCAGCTGGCAAAGGATATAAAGTATCCTTTGGTGCTAAAAATTGTTTCCCCTAATATTTTGCATAAAACCGATGTTGGGGGCATCAAGATAGGCATAAGCAATGAAAAGGAATTAGAAGAAGAATTTGAGCAAATACTATGGGATGTAAAAAAATATATGCCAGATGCAAATATAAAAGGTATTTTATTGCAAGAAATGATACAATCTAAGAAAGAGACAATAATTGGAATAAATAAAGACCCGCAGTTTGGGCCCATGGTAATGTTTGGATTGGGTGGCATATATGTGGAAGTGTTAAAGGATGTTTCTTTTAGAATTGCTCCCATATCCAGGGATGATGCAAAAGAGATGATAAATGAAATAAAAACAATTAAATTATTGAGGGGGGCAAGGGGTGAGAAACCTTCAGACATAGATAGTATAGCAGATGTGCTGTTGAGGATTTCACAGCTAGTTATAGATTTTCCGGAAATTCTGGAGATGGACATAAATCCATTGTTTGTTAAAGAAGAAGGAGAAGGTTCAATAGCAGGAGATGTTAGAATAAGGATAGAGGAAAATTAAAAGAGGAGGTAAAAGATGTTTCCTTTGTTTTTTATTTCCAACAGGCCATTTTCTGGTAAAAGTTCGATTTGTGTAGGCGTAGGTAAAAAATTTATTGAAGATGGCATGAAAGTTGGTTATATGAAGCCAATTGGCACTCTTCCCACTAGAGAGGGTGGCATTACTACAGATGAAGATGCGCAATATATTTCTAGTATTTTAAATGTTAAGGATGATCTGGCTAATATTACCCCCATAGTATTAACCCAGCAATATGTAAGGCAGGGGCTGAGGGAAGAGAAATTTGCAAATGATTTCCTGGACAATATTGAGGAGGCCTACAATAAAGTAAAAGAAAGCAAAGACTTAGTAGTGCTTGAAGGAGCTAAAAGCGTTGAAGATGGCTGTTTTTTAGGTATCTCATCCCGGGAAATCTCAAAAAGGCTTAAAGCTAAGACAATTTTGGTAATGAGATATAATACCGAGATTGTAGACCAAATTTTATGCGCAAAAGAGTTCTTGGATGATTCTTTTGGTGGCGTAATAATAAACTGGGTTCCCAGGAGTCAAATCGAATTTTTAAAGGAACTGGTATTACCTTTCCTTGAAAAAAGAAAAATTACGGTATTGGGCTTTATTCCTTCCAATAAAATACTTTCATCTGTCAGTATTAAAGAAATGGCCGAATCCTTAAATGGCCAGGTTATATGCGCAGAAGATAAGATTGATGAACTGGTAGAATCATTTATGGTAGGCGCTATGGGACAGGAACAAGCACTAAAATATTTTAGAAGAAAATCAAACAAGGCTGTAATCACAGGCGGTGATAGAGCCGATGTACAGCTAGCAGCACTTGAGACCCCCACTAAATGCTTGATACTTACAGGAAATTTCCAGCCTAGCAGTGTAGTTTTAGGAAGAGCTGAAGAGCTTGGTATACCAATGATTTTGGTAAATTATGATACTTTGACTGCAGTTGAAAAAGTTGAAGAAATTATTGGGCATGTAAGATTCCATGAAATGAAAAAAATTGATAAAATAGTCGAAGTTGTAAAAGAATGCATTGATAGCGGTAAATTATTAGAGATGGCAAAAGAATAATTTTGAAGGCTGGAAGGAAAAATAAATAAGCATGGATTCTACAACAAATACCATAGTCATAGATGCTATGGGTGGGGATTATGCGCCAGAAGAAACCATAAAAGGAGCAGTTCAAGCTTTATCTTCAATTGAGAAATTGAGTATATCCCTAGTGGGAATAGAGAAGGAAATTAGGCAAGTTCTAGACTCTTTTAATTTCCCGCCTGATAGTATTGAAATCATAAATGCTCCCCAAAAAATTGGAATGGGGGAGTCTCCTTCTGAAGTCATCAGAAAGAAAAAGAATTCTTCAATTTATAAAGGTACCCTTATAGCTTCCCAAACTAAAAATTCAGCTTTTTTGTCTGCTGGCAATACGGGGGCAGTTATGGCATGTTCCCTGTTTAACCTAAAAAGGATTGAAAATGTTCTAAGGCCTGCTATTGCCACAGTTATACCCCTGGCAGGAAAAAGCCTGGTTTTAATTGATTCAGGGGCAAATGCAGACTGTAAACCAAAGTATCTCCAGCAATTTGCGATAATGGGGAAGGTTTATGCTGAAAACATACTGGGCATTGCCGATCCTAAGATAGGACTGGTAAATGTGGGAGAAGAAGAAAAGAAGGGAAATGAATTAAGTGTAAAATCTTATCAGTTATTGAAACAAACTAGGCTAAATTTTGTCGGTAATGTAGAAGGTAGGGAGATATTTGAAGGAAACGTAGATATTGCAGTTTGTGATGGATTTGTGGGCAATGTGCTACTTAAAGCAATAGAAGGATTGGCTAATTTGCTTTTCGGGCAGGTAAAAGAGACCTTGAGCAGCAGTTTTTACAGTAAATTGCTTGCACTGGGCCTAAAAAAGTCTTTTAAGGAAATGAAAAAGAAGTTTGACTATGAAGAATATGGAGGTGCCCACCTTCTAGGGGTAAATGGAGTGCCTATAATTTCCCATGGAAGCTCCAGGGCTAAGGCAATATATAATGCGGTTAGGGTAGCAAATGAAGGTATTAATTCAAATCTGGTGGAAAAAATTAGGGAAGAAATAACAACTAATTAGAATAGGAGGACAAATGGAAAATTTTGAGAAGGTGAAAGAAATACTTGTAGATGTATTGGGGGCTAAGGAAGAAGATATAAAACCTGAAAGCAAGTTTGTGGAAGATTTGGGTGCCGATTCATTGGATTTGGTTGAACTGATAATGTCATTTGAAGATAAGTTTGATATTGAAATAAGTGATGAGGAAGCGGAAAAGATCGTAACTGTACAAGATGCCCTAAATTATATTGATGAACACACAAAATAGTCTAAAAAAGGTTGCTGTTGGAATGGAAGAAGGAGTTTTGAGAAACAGGATAAGGAACTGGCTAAAGCAGCTTGGAATTGATGCTGAAGACCTGAAAGTTTATATACAGAGCTTAACCCACAGGTCATTTGCCAGGGAAATAAATGTAGAGTCAAGGGGAAATGAACAATTAGAATTTTTAGGAGATAGTGTATTATCATTTGTGATTACATCCTATTTATATAAAAAATATGGAAACTATACAGAAGGAAGGCTGGCCAAGATAAAGTCTATTCTGGTAAATAAAAAGACATTGTCTAAAATTGCACTGGATATAGGGCTGGATAAGCAAATACTTTTAAGCGAAAATGAGGAAAATTCCGGTGGGAGGAAAAAAAACTCTATATTAGGGGACAGTTTTGAAGCATTGCTGGGTGCCATATATATTGACAAAGGCATAGATTTTGCTTATGAATGGCTGATGGGCAGGTTTGAAGATAAAATAGAGGAGAGGGTTTTTAAGCCAAAAATTACAGATTACAAAACTTATCTCCAGGAGGCAGTCCAATCTGATTACTCCAAACTGGTCACCTATAAGATGGTTGAGTCCCAGGGGCCGGATCATAACAAGATTTTCTATTCAGTTGCCAAAATCGATGATAAAATAATTGGCAGGGGAAAAGGAAAAAGTAAAAAGAGTTCCGAGCAGGCAGCAGCTGAAGATGCCTTGAAGAATATTTATAATTTAGAATTTTAGTATTGTTGGGATTAGCTTGTATCTTAAAAACATTACACTTCGCGGTTTTAAATCATTTAAAACAAAAAGTCAATTAACCTTTGAACCCGGGGTTAGCGTGATTGTGGGCCCTAACGGGAGCGGCAAGAGCAATATTGCTGATGCCATTTCCTGGGTTTTGGGTGAGCAAAGCCCGAAATCCTTAAGGGGAAACAGCATGGGGGATGTAATTTTCAGAAATAAGCAGGAAGAGCTGGGCATAGCAGAAGTTTCACTTTGTTTTGATAATAAGGACCGGAAATTGGATCTGGATTTTAGGGATGTGAGGATAACCAGGAGGGTTTATACAGAAGGAGGAAGTGAGTATTATATAAATTCATCCCCTTCAAGGCTAATGGATATCCAGGAAATGATTGCAGACAGCGGAATAGGAAAAGGCTTATATACCATTATTAACCAGGGTCAAATAAATGATATTGCGGTGTTAAAGCCGGAAGAGAGGAAATTAATAATAGATGAAGTAATAGGTATATCCAAACACAAAAACAGAAAAGATAAATCAATAAACAAATTAGAAAAAGTTAAAGAGGACATAGACAGGATAGATGACCTTACCCAGGAAATTAAAAGGACTATGGATCCTTTGGAAATAGAAGCTGATAAAGCCAGAAAATATGCAAAAGTATCCAACCAGCTAAAGGATAAAGAGATTTCCTTGTTTATAGCAGAAATTAATAAGCTGAATTCGGATTGGGAGAAAAAAAAGAATAGGGGTCGTGACCTAGAGCAGGAAATGGATAAGGTAACCAAGGATCTGAAATTGGAGATTGAAAATAAAAAGAAGCACAAAAAAGATGCCGGGGATAAACTGTCCAGCTATCATTACTGGGAAGAACAGCTAAAGAAGTTTAATGCAGATTTAGATCATCTGAAGGGTATAATAGAATTGGTAAGAAGCAAAGAAAATGTATTCTCAACTCTTAAGAGTATGTTTGAAATGAATTTAAGGAAAAGTTTGGACCAGGAAGACATAAAGGATAGAAAAGAATCCCTGTATGGGAAAATAAGGGAAATCCGGGAAATAGTAAGTGGCTTTTTGGCAAATATTTTAAGTATTCTTTCAGGCAGCTCCAAGTATAAGGAGATAGAATCAGAAGGCAATTTTATCCTAAAGAAATTTGAGAAATTATTACAGAGTTTTGATAAGAATGAAGCAAAGCAGGAAAATAGGAGGGAATTTAATACCAGATTGCTAAAAATATGCAGTAGCAATTTAGAAAACACCAAAACCCTATATGGAACCTTGGATAATTTTTATAAAAAAATAGAGTCAGCAAAAGAGGTAATTTATCCCAATTTTGAAAAAGAAAAAAAGAAAATAGCAAAAATACAAAGCGAAGTTGAATTTATTGATAATAGCATTGGAAAGATTAACGCTAAAAAGAATGATTTGGAAAAATCAATTTATAAAAATGACTTGGATAAGGAAAACATAAAACAGCAAGCAGAAAATATTACTCAATACATCATAGACAAGTATAATTTATCAGTCGACTATATTTTTAAGCACTATGAGCCTACAGAAAACCTGTCCGAAGCAAAGAGGAATATAGCAGGCCTAAAGAAGATAATAAAGGGTTTCGGAAATGTAAACCCTAATGCTTCAATTGAATATGAAAGGATAAAAAAAAGATATGATTTTTTACAATCCCAGAAAGAAGACCTTTTGAGCAGCAGGGAAAAACTCAAGAAACTAATTGGGGAAATAGACCAGGAAATAGAAAACTTTTTCATGGAAAAATTTGAAAAAATTAATGAGAGTTTCAGCTATTATTTTAAGATATTATTTCCCTTAGGAGACGGGGAGCTACAATTAGTGAAAAAAGATGAAAGCAGCGATTTGGGCATAGATCTGAAAGTGGATATTGGAAATAGCAAATTTGTTCCCCTATCCTTGCTCTCCGGAGGGGAAAAATCATTGGTGGCTATAGCTTTTCTTTTCTCTATATTTTCTACCAATTTATCCCCATTTTATGTATTTGATGAGGCTGATGCTGCATTGGATGATATAAATATTGACAGGTTCTTGTCTTTGGTAGGAAAATTTGCTGAAAATCAGCAGATAATTCTTATAACCCACCAGAAAAAAACAATGGAAATTGCAAATACTATATATGGTGTTACAATGCAGTCTGACGGTGTATCCAAGATTTTTTCTGAAAAGATAGGTGAAAATAGTTTTGCAAAAACTGATTAAAAATTTTAATTATTTATTCAGCAAATTAAAAAACAATGATGAAAGCTTCTGGGACGGGCTGGAGGAACAGCTGGTTTTAAGCGATGTAAATGCAGAGACTGCTAGCATTATTTTAAATGAAGTAAAAGATGAGACTGCCAGGGAAAGGATAAACCATCCGGAGGGCATAAAAAATATACTTAAAGCCAAAATTGCTGGAATGCTAAACAGCTCAGACAACAGCCTAAAACTGGCTAAGCAGGGACCAACAGTTTACCTTATCGTGGGGGTAAATGGAGTGGGCAAAACCACTACAGCTGCAAAAATTGCCAACATGTTTAAAAAGAAAGGCCACAGCATAATAATGGCGGCTGCCGATACTTACAGGGCAGCAGCGGTGGAACAATTGCAGCATTTTGCAGATGCTTTGGGAATTGAAATGGTTCATCACCAGAGGAATTCGGATCCTGGTGCGGTGGTTTATGACTCTATAGAGAAAGCCCAGGCAAAAAACCATGATATGGTTATAGTGGATACTGCGGGCAGAATGCAGACCTCCTATAATCTTATGGAAGAATTAAAAAAGATTAAAAGGATTGTAAATAAAAAGCTTGGCAGGGATCCTGAAGAAATACTGATGGTAATTGATGCTACTACCGGACAAAATGCAAGGTTTCAAGCAAAAACCTTTAATGAAGCACTGAATTTAACCGGCATTATCTTGACCAAAGCTGATGGCACCTCCAAGGGAGGTATTGTGCTTAGTATAAAAAATGAATTGAAGTTACCTGTAAAGCTGGTTACTAATGGGGAAAAGCTTGAGCATATTTATTGTTTTGATTCAGACGAATTTGTTGATATCCTAATTCCGTGAGGTGTTTTTTATGTTTGATTTCTTGACCACAAAATTTGAAGACTTATTTTATAAAGTAAAGAACAAAGGTAAGCTGAGTCCGAAAGATCTGGATGATGCGCTTAAGGAAATTAAGCTTGCCTTGCTTGAAGCCGATGTTAATTTCAAGGTAGTAAAGCAATTTTTAAAAAATGTTAGGGAAAAGGCTATTGGTGAAAAGGTCATTGAAAGTGTTTCCCCTTACCAGCAGATAGTAAAAATAGTAAATGATGAAATAATAAACTTGCTGGGTAGCGGGAGCGGTAAAATTAACTTTTCGCAGAAGCCTCCCAACATAATCATGACTGTAGGCCTGCAGGGGACAGGTAAGACTTCAGCGGTAGTTAAGCTGGCAAATTTTTTACAAGAAAACTACCAGAAGAAAGTTTCTGTAGTAGCCTCAGATGTTTATAGGCCTGCGGCAGTTCTCCAGCTTGAGGATATGGCTGGAGAAATAGGAGTGGAAGTATATTCGGAGAAGAATTCCAATCCTGTAAATATAGCAGTAAACGGGGTAAAAAAATTTAAAAAGCAGGGTAGTGACATAGTTATAATTGATACTGCCGGAAGGCTACATGTTGACCAGGAAATGATGGATGAAATTACGGTCTTAAAGAAAAAAGTCAGACCCCACCAGATTTACCTGGTTCTTGATGCCATGACCGGCCAAGAAGCAGTAAATATTGCTTCTAAGTTTAATGCTGAAGTTGAATGCGATGGAATTATTTTGACTAAGCTTGACAGTGATACCAGGGGAGGGGCGGCATTATCTGTTTATTATGTAATTAACAAACCCATAAAGTTTATATCAACTGGCGAAAAAATTGCAGATTTTGACATATTCCACCCGGACAGGCTTGCATCCAGGATATTGGGAAAAGGAGATATACTCACCTTGGTAGAAAATGCAGAAAAGGTTATGGATGAAAAAGAGGCTGAAAAATTTGAAAAGAGAATGAGGAATAATGAATTAAATTTCGAGGATTTTGTAAGCCAGCTTAAGCAAATAAAAAAAATGGGTTCCCTGAATAAAGTATTTTCAATGCTGCCTATTAACAATAAATTTATGAAAAACGTTAATTTAGATGACTCTCAACTGGTGCCCATTGAAGCCATGATAAATTCAATGACCAAAAAAGAGAGGAGAAACCCCCAAATTATAAATGGCAGCAGAAAAAAAAGAATAGCAATGGGAAGCGGAACTTCGGTTTCTGAAGTTAATAAATTATTAAAACAATTCGAAAATACTAAAAAAATGCTTAAACAAATATCAAACTTAGAACAAGGATTTAATTTACCCTTTAAGTTTTAAGAATAAAAAAATTTTGCAAGTTGTTAATAAAAATATATAATGGATAACTATTAGACATTTATTGAATCTTAGGAGGTTACAGTATTGAGTGTAGTTATTAGATTGACAAGAAAGGGATTTAAGAAGCAGCCATATTTTAGAATAGTGGTAGCTGACAAAAGGTCGCCCAGGGACGGTAAGTTTATTGACAGTATTGGAACTTACGACCCTAGGAGCAATCCTTCAAAAATTAAAGTAGACAAAGAGAAAGCTGTCGATTGGATTAAGAAAGGTGCAAAACCTTCAAACACTGTTGGTAAACTTTTTGAAATCATAGATTTACAAGGTAGTGACAATAAATAAAATGGAGGTTAATGTGAAAGAACTACTTGAGTACATGGTAAAAGAACTAGTTGATAATCCAGAAGAGGTAGAAATTATTGAAGAGGAGGAAGATGAGAGAACAATAATCTTCAAAACTAAAGTTGCTGAGGACGATCTAGGCAAGGTAATTGGCAAGAAAGGAAGAACTGCTAATGCTCTTAGGGTCATAATGAGGGCAGCTTCAGCTAAAAGAGGTAAATCATCAATAGTAAAGATACTTGACTGATTTATATAAATAATAATTTTTGACATTTCAAAATGTCTTCAAGGTTAATAGGGGTAATTGGTAAGCCACATGGGATAAAAGGAGAAGTTTTTATTAGGCTGCTTACTGATTGCCCCGAAACAATTTCTAAAGGGTACAGGCTTTACCTAGATAAGGAATGCAATAATCCTGTAAAGGTTGAAAGTTTAAAATCAAAAAAGACCAAGAAATCAGAATTCAGCTTAATTAAATTTAAAAATATTGATGACAGAAATGCCGCTGAAAACCTAAGAGGCAGAAAAATTTATAGAAAAGAAGAAGATACGCCTGAGCTAGGAGTAGACCATTACTGGCAAGATGATTTGATTGGTTGTTTGGTGCATACAAGTGGGGGCCAGCATATAGGAAAAGTTATAGATGTTTTAGAAAACATTGCCAATAATGTTATAGTGGTAAGGGTGGAAGGCAAAAAGGCAGAAGAAATAATAAGGCAGGAGCAAATACTGGTGCCTTTTATAAGGGACTATATAGATAAGGTAGATATAAAAAACTCAAAAATACAAATAAAAAATATACCCGAATATATATAAAATGATTATAGATATTATTACAATTTTCCCGGAATTTTACGGAAATATATTTGAATACGGCGTAATTAAAGAAGCTTTTAACAAAGATTTATGTAAAATAAATATATATAATTTAAGAGACTTTTCCAAGGATAAACACAGAAAGGTTGATGACAGGCCTTACGGAGGAGGTCCAGGCATGGTGTTTATGCCGGAACCATTGGGGGAAGCTATCAGCTTTATAAAGAAAAAAAACAGAATTGGCAAAGATAAGCAGCTTACAGTACTTCTTACTCCCAAAGGAGTGAAACTGGAACAGCCCATGCTTAAAAATTTTTTAGGGTTTGAGAATTTAATATTGGTTTGTGGAAGGTATGAGGGCATTGACCAGAGGGCAATAGACCTTTATATTGATTTAGAGCTATCCATAGGAGATTATATTTTAACTGGCGGGGAAATTCCCTCTCTGGTGGTAATAGATGGGCTGGTAAGGCTTATGCCTGGAGTGGTGGGGAAGGAAGAATCCCTGCTGTTTGAATCATTTGAAAACAACTTGCTTGACTACCCGCTGTATACCAGGCCAGTTGAATACAGGGGACTAAAAGTGCCAAAAGTATTATTAAGCGGAGACCATAAAAAAATACAGGAATGGAGAAAGGGCGAAGCCGAGGAGTTAACCAAAAGGAGACGCCCTGATTTATTTGACAAAAAAAGATAAATTTCTTATATTTGTTGGGTCCATTTTTAATTTAACAAAACTAGAGGTGCAATATGAATATATTGGATAAGATAGAAAATAAATATGCAAAAAGCGATATCCCGGAATTTAAGCCAGGGGATAAGGTAAGGGTTAATATAAGAATCAGTGAAGAGAGTAAAGGCAGGGTCCAGTCTTTTGAAGGAATTGTTATAAAAAGACAGGGCAAGGGAATTAATGAGTCTTTTACGGTAAGAAAGATTTCTTTTAATAATGTGGGAGTTGAGAGAACCTTTTTAATAAATTCACCAGTTATCCAGTCCATCCAAAGACTAAACGAAGGTATTGTGAGAAGGGCAAAGCTGTATTATTTGAGGAATAAAGTCGGAAAGAAATCAAAAGTAAAGATTAAATAACATGGAGTGAATGGCAAAAAAAAGTATTTTAAGAGAATTCATCACCTATGTACTAATAGTTACCTTAGCCATTTCCCTATCCTTAACTATCAGGATATTAATTTTTGAACCTTTTATTGTGCCTACCCCATCTATGGAACCTACTTTAATGGTCGGAGACAAGGTGTTGGTAAATAAGCTTTCCTATAAACTTGGACCTATAAACAGAGGGGATTTAGTGGCTTTCCATTCTTCTTATGAAAACAAGGACCTGGTAAAAAGGGTTATTGCTTTAGAAGGGGAAGAAATTACCTTAACTACGGAAGGTGAAATCTATATTAACGGCCAGCCATATAAGGAAAATTACCTGCCGGATGGTTATAGCATAAGCTACCAGAACCAAACCATAATTTTGAATAAAAACGAGATTTTTGTAATGGGGGATAACCGTAAAAATAGCCTGGATAGCAGGTTTTTTGGCACTATTACAAAAGAAGATGTTTTCGGCAAATTAGTTTTTATATACTGGCCTCCTCAAAGGTTTGGAAAAATTTAGTATAATTTAAAGCATGGAAAGCAAAGAAATAAAAAGGCTGTTGAAGCTTTGCGCTTATGAAGATGAGCTGTACTCTAATGGATACAGGTTGATTGCGGGTGTAGATGAAGTAGGGAGAGGCTCCCTTGCAGGACCTTTGGTTGCTGCGGCAGTAATATTGGACAGAAAAAAATTTATTATAGAAAATCTAGATGATTCCAAGAAAATAGACGGAATAACCAGAAGGGAGCTATACAAAAAGATTATTAAAAGTTGTATTTGCTGGTCAGTAGTAGAGATATCCCCGGAAGTAATTGATGAGGTTAATGTAAATAATGCAAATATCCTGGGCTTTAAAAAAGCGGTATCAAAGCTTAAAAGAAAGCCAGATATCATATTGTCGGATTTCTTGGAAGTTGATTTAGGAATTGAACTTATCCCGGTAACCAATGGAGACCAAATAAGCATATCAATTGCAGCTGCCTCCATTATTGCCAAAGTCATAAGAGACAAAATGATGGTAAACCTAGGAAAGTATTTCCCCGAATACGGGTTTAAATGTAATAAGGGGTATGGGACAAAAAGACACCTGCTGGCCCTGCAAAAATATGGACCTTCAAAAATACATAGGTTAAGTTATACAGGGGTTCTAAGTTAATTTGTGCATTTGACTAATTGCTTAAAATTATTTAATATTAGTATATGCTGAATGCCTGTGAAATTAACAAAAATATAATTCACTTAATTTTTGTACGGGGAATAAATCCTTATCATTTTATAAAAACCTTTAGGCGGGTAAAATGCATATTAAAAACCATAAATTCTTTTAAAAAAGAAAGCTGTGATTTTAAAAAAGCAGAAAAAATACTGGATAAAATAAGGCAAAATGATATTAAGGTTTTAAATATATCTGATGATATATACCCGGAATCTTTGAAAAAAATTGACAATCCTCCGCCCATTTTCTTTTACAAGGGTGATAAAATATTAAATTCAAAATTTAATATTGCAATTGTAGGCACCAGAAACTGCTCATCCTATGGGATTAAAGCTGCAAAATATTTTGCAAAACAATTATCCAAGCAGGGAATAACTGTAATTAGCGGGATGGCCCGGGGTGTTGACTATCATTCACAGCAGGAGGCATTAAAAGAAAACGGAGGCTCAATAGGAGTGCTGGGCTGCGGCATTAATATTCATTATCCCAAAAGCAGTGCTGGCCTTTATGAGACTATTAATTCCAATGGCAGCTTAATTTCTGAATACTTGCCGTTTGAAAAGCCGAAAAAATGGCATTTCCCTTACAGAAACAGGATAATAAGCGGGTTGAGCAGGGGGGTTTTAATAATCGAAAGTGGATCCAGGGGAGGAGCCCTGATTACAGCGGATTATGCCCTAAAACAAAACAGAGAAGTATTTGCTGTGCCGGGAAATATTTTCAGCAATGCTAGCCGGGGATGCCATGGATTAATTAAGCAGGGGGCAAAATTAGTGGAGAATACAGATGATCTATTGGAAGAGTTTTATTATTTATGCAAAAATAAGGGTTAAAGTTATGGTATGATATTTAGGTAAAGTATTTAAGAAAGAGGAAAGGTTATGGGCTTATTTAAGAAAAAAAAGAAGGAGAGGCCAAAAAATCCCTTAGGGGCGGCTCTCTATGGTTTTGACAACCTGTTAAATATAAATTTGAGAAAAATAAAGGTGGCTATACTTAACAAAAAGGAGATAAATCCCAGGAGAGCCAAAAAAATTTTTGACAGAAATTTATATAAGCTGGACCACATAATAGAAGATATCTCAAAAGAAAACCTCAAGACTGATTACAGGTCTGATAAGGTACGGTATAAGATAATAGGACTTATAAAGAGTTTGAAAAAATATTTTGATGAAAGTTTAAATACCGGTTTTGATTACGGTAAAATTGAAGATAAGGTAGAAAGTTTTGAGAGCATCTTAAAAAAAAGGGAAAACCTAAAAAAAGATATGAAGGATATCGAAAGCGATTATTTTTAAAAAATGAAACTAAAAAAGAGCCTGGAAAAATATATTGATTTCTTAAAATACGAAAAAAACCTTTCCCTCAATACAATTCAATCTTATGAAAATGACGTGCTGCAATTAATAAACTACCTTAAAAGACTTAACATAAGTGAGACTAAAAAGCTTTCCCTGGAAGATTTTAGGAAATTCCTTAAGTTTTTAGATAATTTTAATTATGCGAAAAGCAGTTTAATAAGAAAATATTCTTCTTTTCTTAATTTTTTTAAATTTCTGGAAGAGAGTGGATATATTAACAAAAGCTTGAGCCAGCATATAATGGTGCCCAAGAAGGATAAAAAGTTTTTTAACCTACTCTCAAAAGATGAGATATTGGCATTACTTGATAGCATTACCCCAGATAATGATACGGGAAAAAGGGATAGGGCAATTGTAGAGGTTATTTATTCTACCGGAGCCAGGGTAAGCGAGGTAGAGAACATAAAAATGGGGGACATAAATTTTACTGCCAGGGAAATAAAGGTTATCGGCAAGGGTAACAAGCAAAGGGCAGTATATCTTAACAGTCAGTCTATAGAATGTCTGGACAGTTACTTAGCTGTAAGGGGCAATTTTCTTAGTTTTAAAAACGGAAAGAAAGAAAGCAGGTACTTGTTCCTAAACCATAGAGGAGGAAAGCTGTCTTCAAGAAGTATAAGGGATATAGTAAAAAAATACCTTAAAAAAGCCGGGATTAAAAAAAACATAACTCCCCACAGCATAAGGCATAGTTTTGCAAGCCACCTGCTGCAAGGGGGAGCAGGAATAAGGGAAATACAGGAACTTTTAGGCCATGAAGACATCTCTACTACCCAGATTTATACCCATCTTAATATTAGAAAATTAAAGCAAGATTACAGGAATTATCATCCCAGGGCAAAATGAAAAGTCCTAATTTGGATGAGTTGTACTGGTAGAAGAATGGACCAAATAGTATATTGTAAGGAAAACAGTTAAAATATCAGAAGAGCTTGTATAAGATGTAAAATTGTCAAAATAGCAGTGGGAAACCCTATCTTGCTTTGTTTGCCAATAAAGGATATTTTGCTGGAAAGGGAGCAGCTTAAAAAAGGGTTTGGAATACCTTATGCTTGGAGGAGGTGATTACAAATTAAAGTAATCCAGTCACCCCTTTTACATAATAGAAAAAAAGTTATATGAATAGGAAGCAAAGATACTGGGTGAAAAAATTAAGAAAATAGGAAAAAGCTTGAAATAAGGGAAGAAAAAGGGCTCTTGAAAGATTGTGGAGGTACAAATTTTATATCCAAAAATAGTTTTTCTTATTGGCGTTTGAACTTAAAATAGATGTTTTAAATTTAATAATGGTTTGTAGCTAGCAAAGTTCAACAGGGGTTTATCTAAATACCTTAACTAGATAGTTTCATTTTGAAAGTCCAGCCCTAAATAAGGTAATTTAAGCAAAAAAGCATTGAAAATAATAGAGTAAGTTATAAAAAGTCTACAAACCCTTATTTTACAGCAAATTTTCGCCCTTTTATTTTGTTTGCTCAATAAAATAGTTTATGCTAAACTTGAGTTTTGAAAAATTACACACATCGCTTGTTGCATTATGGTGCTAATTTTTTACTGTTAAAGCGGTGGAGGAATAACCATAAGAATGGAGGTATTATTTTGAGTATTGTTAACATGAAACAACTGTTGGAGGTAGGAGTCCATTTTGGCCACCAGACCAGAAAATGGAACCCGAAGATGAAGAAATACATATATACTGCAAAGAACAGTATATATATAATAGACCTGCAACAAACTATGCAGCTGATATTTGAGGCTTACAATTATGTAAGGAAGGTTGCCAGCGAAGGGGGGACCGTATTATTTGTAGGAACCAAGAAACAGACCCAGGACACTATAGAAAATTATGCAAAAGAATGTGGAATGCCATATGTTAAGAACCGTTGGCTGGGAGGCACTCTAACCAATTTTTCAACTATCAGCAAGAGAATCAGAAGAGTAGAAGAAATTGAGGGAATGGAAGAATCAGGAGTATTTGAGGAACTTCCAAAGAAAGAAGTTCTGGCTATACAAAGGGAATATGAAAAACTTCTTTATAATATTGGCGGAATAAGGGATATGAAAAAAATACCGGATGTAATATATATTGTTGACCCCAATAAAGAAGCAATAGCAGTAAACGAAGCAATAAAATTAAATATTCCTATTGTAGCAATAACAGATACTAATTGTGATCCTGATAAAATTGATTATGTAATTCCGGGAAATGATGATGCTATAAGGTCTTGCAGCCTTATTACCAGTATAATTAGTAAAGCTGTTAAAAAAGGAAAAGAAGAAAAAGTTAAACTGGAAAAAAGTCCTGAAGCCGAAGAGGCAAAGGAGCTAGAAAAAGAAACACCTGAAGATAAATTAGAAGACAAACCTGAAGATAATGTTTGGGTTTAGTTATAGGGAGGTAATTTAAAATAATGAAAATTAAAGCAGACCAAGTAAAGGAATTAAGGGAAAAATCTGGTGTAGGCATGATGGACTGCAAAAAAGCCTTGGTTGAAACCAATGGAGATATGGAAAAAGCAGAAAAATACCTAAAAGAAAAAGGTTTAGCAAAGGCTTCCAAGAAAGCAGCCAGGGCTACCAAGGAAGGAATAATAGATAGCTATATACATTTGGGCGCAAAAGTAGGCGTACTGCTGGAAGTAAACTGTGAGACAGATTTTGTGGCGAAAAATGAGCTTTTTCAGAAATTTGTGCATGATCTTTGCTTGCACATTGCCGCCTCAGCACCCTTATATGTTTCTAAGGATGAAGTACCGGATGAGGTAATAGAAAAAGAAAAAGACATATATGTAAAACAGGCTTTAAATGAGGGAAAGCCAGAAAAAATAGTTGACAAAATTGCTGAAGGTAAAATGAAAAAATATTATGAAGAGTATTGCTTGCTGGAGCAACCCTTTGTAAAGGATAATGATATAAATGTTGGCGAACTGGTAAAGCAGCATATTGCCAAGATTGGTGAAAACATTAATATAAGAAGATTTACCAGATATGTTCTAGGCGAATAACTAATTATATTAAATAATGTCAAAACCAAAATATAATAGAGTCTTATTAAAAATTAGCGGAGAAGCTTTGATGGGCAAGGCTTCTTATGGTATAGATAATAAGATTATAGATAGTATTGCGAATCAGATAAAAGGGGTAGTAGAACTTGGAGTTGAGATAGCTATTGTTATTGGTGGTGGTAATTTCTGGAGGGGCGTGCCCGCAAGTGCAAATGGTATGGACAGAACTACAGCTGATTATATTGGAATGCTGGCAACCATAATGAATGCTCTGGGTTTGCAGAATGCTTTAGAGAAAAAAGGCATTTGGACTAGGGCGCAGACTTCTATTTCTATGCAAGAAGTAGCTGAACCTTTTATAAGGCGTAAAGCAGTCCGCCACCTGGAAAAGAAAAGAGTCGTTATATTTGCTGGTGGTACTGGAAATCCTTACTTTACTACTGATACCGCGGCAGCACTGAGGGCTTTAGAAATTGATGCAGAGATAATTTTTAAGGCTACGAAAGTTGATGGGGTCTATGATAAGGATCCCATAAAAAACAAGGATGCAAAAAAATATGACACTTTAACTTATCTAGATGTCCTCAAAGGCAATTTAAGGGTTATGGATTCTACTGCAACATCTTTATGCATGGAAAATAACTTGCCAATAGTAGTATTTGATATTACCAAACCGGGAAATATAAAGGGTGTTATAACTGGAAAAAAAATTGGCACTATAGTAATGAAAGGATAGGCAAATGA
>CAYREF010000015.1:0-38566 GCA_964423265.1 uncultured Actinomycetota bacterium | reverse complement strand
CTCGAGGGCAAATAATATTTTTTCTATTGTACTATTTCCTAAAATTGGCTCTAACATCATTACTCTCCTTTTACCAATATTTATGTTACCATTACCATAATGGATAGGCCAGAAACAATTAAGACCAACTTTCTTTTTCCAGAATGAACTATTTTTAAATTTTGCAATGCTAAACTCAACATTTGAGATAAAATTTATCAAGGCCAAAAGGATAAAAAAAATATGGTATAATATTGGCATGATTACAGAAAAGGATATTAATATAATTCAAGCGACCTCAAGGAAATATAAAGTAAAACGTGTATTACTTTTTGGATCTAGCTTGGATCAAAAAAGAGCAAGTAATGATATTGATATTGGGGTAGAAGGCCTTTTCCCTAAAGATTTTTTTAAATTCTATGGTGACCTGTTACTTAAACTTTCAAAACCAATCGATATTATTGACCTAGATGGATCTTCCAAGTTTATTAATCTAGTAAAAAAAGAGGGGAAATTACTCTATGGCTAAATACAAAGAGCGCATTGAAGCGGAATACGAAGCTATAGAAAAAACTCTTTCTCTTCTACCTAACAAACCTGTTTCCCAATTATCACCATTAGAGCTTGCTGGCCTATCAGCACTGATTCATAATTTCTATAATGGAGTCGAAAATATACTTAAACAAGTATTCCAATTAAAATCATTTGAAATGCCAACAGGTGATTCTTGGCATCAAGAATTATTAAATAAGGTAAGAAATAAAAATATAATTTCGCGTGCCCTAGCAGATGATCTTAAAGAATATCTTGGTTTTCGTCATTTCTTCACTCATGCTTATGCTTTAGACTTACATCCTTTAAAAATTGAATCCCTAATTGAAAAAATATTAGTAACATTTAATAAATTAAAAGAAGAAATTAATAATAACCTCTAAACCTACATTTTGGGAAGAGCCTAAAAGCCTAAAGTTGCTGGCTCCCCTAACATTTGAAATTTCGAACCAGATTTTAAAAAAACTACAAAAAATAAAACATATAATAGCTAATAATTTACCTATTTAGATATTTTCTTAGGCAAACTTTCCATTTCATTAAAAAAAGATTTTACAGAATCCAGAGCATTTCTGGCATCATCTTCTGTTGAAAAGAAACTAATATTATATTGGTCATTGTGTCTTGTTTCTCTGCTATGGTCAAGAAGCTCAACCCATCTCTTATCCAATATATTGTTTTTACATATTTTTCTTCCAGATATCTTGCAATACATGCATGGCTCTTTTCCCTGTAACCATCAAAAAAGAGAATTGACCGAGCAGCATGAAACATGCACATATAAGATGCTATTATTGAAGAACTTGTTGCATCACCTTCCAAAGACTTTTTCGATTCTGTTAGCCAAACTTTTGCTTTTTTAGCGATTGAAAAGCTTTATCTCTAGAAGGTGGAATCCTGCGAAGAATCCTTGCCTTTATACAATCATGGTAATCAGATGGCATCTTCTTCTCCGTAAATAATTATTGAACCAAACGATAATGAATGGTAAAAAAGTTCATCATCTTTTTTTATTTTTTCAAGTTTCTTTTCTGTTAAAAATATCGATTGTGCATTTTTTATTTTTTTGCTTATTCCTGAACTTAGCGAAGCAACTTTCCCATCTTCAACATCATCTACCAACAACCATATATCTATATCTGAATTTTCCGTGTTTTCACCTTTTGCACAACTTCCATAAAGACCAACCGATTTTACAAATTTAAATTTTTTAAAAAGTTCTACATCTATCCCTGAAATGTTTAAAAAAATCTTAATAGCTTTAGTAATAGCAGAATCAGCAATTAAGTATTTTCCCTTTGACCTACTAGTAATTTTCTCTTGTAATAACAATTCTAAGTATTTAGAAACTAACCCTTTGCTTAAGTTTAGATCATCTGCTACAGCGTTTACGCTTAATGGGCTTTCTTTGAAGATTACATATTTTATAATTTTTAATCTTTCAGGAGTTGAAAAGATTTTATGCATTTATTTTAGTCCTTATTAGGTAATGTTCATGATTTATAAACTATTTGTTCACATTTTATGAACATATAAGATGGTTGTGAAGCATAATCCTCGAGCATGTATATTTAGGATTGATGGCTCCCCCTAGTGGACATATTTCGAACTTTTTATTTTAATGAATCCACTTTTTTAATAGATAAATTTAATGAAATCAAAGCTATTTATACATTCACATAATTAATTTCTACTTGGGTTTAACAGCATAAAATTATATCATATTAATTTTTTAATTGAATAAGTATAAAATATTCTATAATTATCTTTTAATATCTACTAATTAAGTATATAATGCAGTATGTTATCCTAAAAATTTTACATATTTAGTCGAAATAATGAATAATTATAAAACTCTAGGAAAAATAAGCGCCTATTTAATCAGTAAGCTTTATGATAATAATAAGCATATTTTCTCAATCAACGATGCTCAGGATATAATCAAAAAAAACTATAACCAGACAACGGATTTGTTGAGTGAATTAGTAAAAAGGAAGGTAATAAGCAGATTAAAATCTGGTAAATTTATTATAATTCCACAGGAAATTGGTAATGTAGAAAAATTTATTGGCAATTGGTTTATTGCAGCAAAAGAGATAGTTAATTCACCAGATTACTATATAGGTTTTTATAGTGCAATGAATCATTGGGGCATGTTAACTCAACCGCTGGTAAAAGTTTTTATTGCTACACCTAAGAGACAGGTTGTTCCCAAACAATTAAAGGGTAAATTTGTTTTTATTAATATAAGTAAAAAATTTATTTGGGCAATCAAAGATGAGTGGATTACACAAACTGAAAAAGTCAGAATATCTAATCCTGAAAAAACAATCCTTGATGGGTTATTATTCCCACAATATTGTGGAGGAATTACAGAGATCGCAAAGGGTTTTTGGATAATTAGAAATAGAATTGATTTTACCAGATTAGAAGAATACGTAAAAAGATACAAAAAAAATGTAATAATTAAAAGACTTGGTTATATTTTGGAAACACTGGAAATCAATGAAAATAATTTAATAGATAATCTAAAAAAGGATATTAATAACCGTTATGACTTATTAGATCCTAAAATATCCAGTGAGAAAAGTTATAAGAATAACTGGCATTTAATTGACAATATCGGTAAGGAACAGATCTTAAATATAATTAAATACTAATAAAATCGTTAATAATGATTGGCTATAATCAAATTCAAAGAATTGCATCTAACGAGGGAGTTACAGAAGCCGTAATTGAGAAAGATTATTTTATAGAGTTACTTCTATTTTATTTAAGCAACAATTCCCTCTTTAAAGAAAAGGCTGTATTCAGAGGAGGTACTTGTCTAAAAAAAATTTATTTTCCCGATTACCGTTTTTCAGAAGATTTGGATTTTATAATAAACGAAGTAATAACTCTTCAGGAAATAGAAGAGATTTTTAGTATAGTGCTCTCAGAAATTACTGCAATCTTTCCTTTTGAACCTAGCATTACATCAAACATAAATAACAGTAGGCTTCAAGCATTCTTAAAATATGATATTGCTCCTGAAATCAAAGCATATAAAAATTTAAAAATTGATATCCTACAAGATAATCATATTCCTAATTTTGTTAAAAAAGACATATATTTTACTTATAAAGATTTTAAAGGCAAAGGAAAAAAACTTAATACTTATATATTGGAGTCAATAGCATCAGATAAGATATCTAGAATTCTTGATGTAGATAAAGAGGCCCGTGATATCTATGACTTATGGTATATTTTAAATTTAAAATCTATAAATATATCAAAAATAAAAGATGAAATTAAAAGAAGATTTGGTTTTATTATTCCTTTTTCTAATTTGATTGAGTCTATTAAATCTGATATTTATAAAAAAACCTGGAAAATAAGACTAGAGAACCAAGTTCATAATCTCCCAAATTATGAAATAGTAATAAATGATCTTGAAAGATTAATAATGAGAAAATTTATATAATGTAATATTGATTATTCCCACTCTTCCCCTTTTTAGTAAAGAGTCGGGATTTGTTTTTATATGGAAGGCCATGGAATCGCTGGCTCCCCGAGTAGGATTCGAACCTACAACCCTTCGGTTAACAGCCGAATGCTCTACCGTTGAGCTATCGGGGAATACTGCCTTAACGTTTAGCTATTATAAATATTAAGAAAAGGAATTGCAACCCTATTTTAGGTCTCTAAAAAATCTTTTAAAGCTCCACTTCTATTAGGATGTCTTAACTTGCTTAATGTCTTTGATTCTATCTGCCTTATTCTTTCCCTTGTAACTCCGAATTCCCTACCTACTTCTTCTAGTGTCCTTGGATGGCCGTCCTGCAATCCAAACCTGAGCTGTATTACTTTCCTCTCCCTCTCATTTAGAGTATTCAAAACTTCCCTCAACTGTTCCTGCAGCATAGTAAACGATGCAGCATCAGAAGGGGCTTCTACTTCTGAATCTTCAATAAAATCACCAAGATGGCTATCTTCTTCCTCACCTATGGGAGTTTCCAGGGAAACCGGCTCTTGGGATATTTTCATTATTTCCCTTACTTTTTCAGGTGTAAAATTCATCTTTTTACCTATTTCTTCAGGTGTAGGCTCCCTACCAAATTTCTGCAATAATTGCCTCTGGGTCCTAATTAACTTATTTATGGTTTCCACCATATGCACTGGAATTCTAATGGTCCTAGCCTGGTCTGCTATTGCCCTGGTTATTGCCTGCCTTATCCACCAGGTTGCATAAGTGGAAAATTTATATCCTTTCGTATGGTCAAACTTTTCTACAGCCCTAATTAATCCTAGATTTCCTTCCTGGATTAAATCTAAAAACAACATGCCCCTACCAACATATTTTTTAGCTATGCTCACTACTAACCTTAAGTTAGCCTCAACAAGCTTCCTCTTAGCTGCCATATCCCCTTTTTTTATCCTTTTTGCCAACTGTACTTCTTCAACTGCAGTAAGCAGCCTGACTTTCCCAATTTCCTTTAAATACATCCTCACAGGGTCATTGGTTGGAGATTTTATGGACAAATCAAGTTTCTTCTTCAAGGAATTCATATTTTTTCTCTTTTTTCCAATATTATCTATATCTTCATCATCTTCACTTATTATTTCAATTCCCAGATTCTGGAGGACATCATATATATTCTCAATCTGTTCCTTATTTAAATCTATTTCAGATAAGGCTTCGCTTATTTCTTCGGTAGTAAGAAGACCTTCTTCTTTGCCTTTACTTATCAAGCCCTTAACTTCTTCTACTTTAAATTCAGATCCTCTTTTCATATTTATATCACCTCAATTTATATAAAAATTGAAATTACTAAACCAGCACACAAAAATTAAATTTTACACATATCCGCCTAAATATCAAGTCTTCCCAAACTTAATTTTTTTTGCTCAAGCTCTATAAGTTTTTTATACAACCTGTCATATTCAGCCTTCTGGTCAGGGCTTAGTTCATGTTTTCTCCTAAGTTCGTCTATTTCGATCATCTTATGCCTTATATTATCTATTTTCTCGGATAACCTTATCTTTTTCAAATTAGTCAAAACTTCATGGCAATTAATTCTTCCATTCTTATAGGCTTTCTCGTCAAAAAAAATGCTGTTATACAAATTTCTGATATTGTCATCTTCCATTAAACCAGACGATATTTCCAGGGGAAAGTTTAATTTTACCCCTTTATCATTTTTCTCTGCCATAAAACTTTTAATTATGCCGAATAGTTTTTTTGTATCATCAAACTTAAAGTAATTGTTGCTTAAATTAAGGAAACTGTCCACACCTTCACCATTTATCATCAACCTTAAAGCCTCTATTTCTACCTTCTTTAATGGCGGTTGTTTTTCCTCTTTCTTAACACTATCAAATCTTCCCCTTTTATTATCTTTACTGCTTACCTTTAGCATCTCTTCAAAAAGCAGGCTTTCTTTTAAGTCTAGTTTTTGGGCAACTTTTTTTATGCATTCTTCTTGTATTATTTTTGAAGAGAGCGTAGATAAAAATTTAAGCACTTCATTGCTCGCCCTCAGCTTTTCATTCAGGTTTACCAGGTCATATTTTTCTATAATTATGTTTATGGTAAAGTCAATAATATTTACAGCTCCACTAATTTTCCCTAAAAAGTCATCCTGCCCCTTGCTGGTAATATAATCTGCAGGATCATAACCTTTTTCAAGCACTACAACTTCTATATTAATATTATTTTCATGATATAAGTCCAGCCTCTCATTATATTCTTTAAGCCTTTCTATGCCCTTCATGGAAGCAGATATTCCAGCCTGGTCGCTATCAAAAACCAGCACTATATTCTGGGTAAACCTGCCCAGCAGCTTAATTTGCTCAGTAGTTAACGCGGTACCCAGGCTGGCCACCACATTATTAATCCCATGCTGGTCTAATGCCATAACATCGGTATATCCCTCAACAATAAGTGCCCTGTCTTTGTCAACTATAGAATTCTTGGCCCTGTTGATATTATAAATATTCTTACTTTTCGAATATAACTTTGTTTCAGGAGTATTTACATATTTTGCCGACTGCTTTCCCTCCCTTAATATTCTTCCCCCAAAGCCTATCACTTTGCCTACCACATCTTCTATGGGAAACATTATCCTTCCCCTAAACCTGTCATAGACTTTGCCTTCTCCTTTCTTGCTTTTTATTGACAGCCCGGCTTCTATTAGCTCTTTTTCCTTATAACTCCTTTTTTGGGCAAATGATGAAAAATTATCCCAATTATTTAAAGAATATCCAACCTGGAACTTTTCCAGAGTATCTCTTTTAAACCCCCTTTTATCAAGGTATTCATAAGCAGCCTTGCCGGGTGAGGAATTAAAGAGAATGTAATGGTAATATTTCCTAGCAAGATCATTTAACCCAACCAGCCTTTCCCTCAGCTTCTTTGTCTTCGGTGATCCGCTATAGCTGTATTGGAGGTTATAGCCCACTTTTTTGGCAATGAATTCCACAGATTCTAGAAACTCCATGTTTTCAATTCTTTCTACAAAATTTATAACATCTCCGCCAACACCACAGCCAAAACAATGAAAAAACTGCCTGGAAGAATCCACTGAAAATGAGGGGGTTTTTTCTTTATGGAAAGGGCATAAGCCAAGGAAATTTTTTCCCTGCTTCTTTAGATTAACATATTCGGATATTATATCTACAATGTCTGTTCTTGCTTTTAATTCGTCAACTTCTCCGTCTTTTAAGCTTTTAGGCATAATTGTTTAACCTATAATCAATGTTTAAGATGATATTCTAATTATATCATTCTTTTGCTGGTTGTTTATTTTAAATTCTCTTCAAGTTAACCTTGAGTTGGAGATATAATGCAGGACCACTAAATCCTGCACTATTACTGTTAAAGAATTTATTTTACTGGTTTTTTTAAGTGCAGTTTAAATGGGCAGCCTGAGGCTGCCCATTGAGATTATTTTCATTATATTACTATTCTTCTTCACTTATGTTGGACTGGGCGGCTGCAAGTCTTGCTATTGGAACCCTATAAGGGGAACAACTTACATAATCCATGCCAGCTTTGTTACAGAAGTCTATTGATTTCGGGTCTCCGCCATGTTCACCGCAAATGCCAATTTTTAAATCTTTTTTAGCTGATCTTCCCTTCTCTATACCCATTTTGACTAGCTGGCCAACACCACCTATATCCAAACTGGCAAATGGATCCCTTTCCAGTATCCCTTTATCTACATAATCCTGTAAGAATTTTCCTACATCATCTCTGGAAAATCCAAAAGTCAGCTGAGTTAAATCATTGGTTCCGAAGCTAAAGAATTCTGCTTCCTTAGCTATTTCGTCAGCTGTAACGCAAGCCCTGGGTACCTCAATCATGGTTCCCACCTTATAATCAAATTTAACATCATTGTCTTTAATCAACTCGTCAGCTATTTTGATTATCTGTTCTTTTAATACATTTAGCTCTTTAACTATTCCCACTAAGGGTATCATAACCTCTGGTTCAACTTCTATACCTTCTTTAGTTAATTCTATGGTAGCTTCAAATATTGCTCTGGCCTGCATTTCAAGTATTTCAGGGTAGGTTACTGAAAGCCTGCATCCCCTGTGGCCAAGCATGGGGTTTATTTCACCTAATGCCCTTACAGTCGACTTAAGTTCCTTAAATTCTATCCCTAACTCATCTGCAAGCTCCTGTATATCTTCATCCTCTGTTGGCAGGAATTCATGTAATGGAGGATCGAGCAATCTGATAGTTACAGGTTTGCCCTCCATCACTTTCAAGATATCTATAAAATCCTGTTTCTGGTACGGAAGCAAAGCCATAAGCGCTGTTCTTCTTTCTTCTTCATTTCCTGCCACTATCATCTTTCTTACTGCCTTTATCCTGTCACTTCCAAAGAACATATGTTCTGTCCTGCATAAACCAATACCTTCAGCTCCAAATTTTAATGCTACTTCAGCATCATGGGGGGTATCAGCATTTGCCCTGACTCCCAGTTTCCTGAATTCATCCACCCACTCTATAAATAATTCAAAATTTCCTGAAATTTCTGGTTCAATTACCTCTAGCTTGCCTAGAAATACCTCGCCGGTAGAACCATCTAAGGTAATCCAGTCACCTTGTTTTATTTTTTTATCGTTAACCGAACTTACAAAATACTTATCACTATCATATACCTTTATATCTTCACTCCCGGCCACACAACATTTGCCCATGCCCCGGGCAACAACAGCAGCATGTGAAGTCATTCCGCCTCGGGAAGTAAGGATACCTTTTGCAACAGACATGCCTTCTATATCTTCAGGAGAAGTTTCTGTCCTAACTAGTATTACATTATCATTTTCTGCTTCTTTTACTGCTTCATCAGCAGTAAATACAACCTTGCCTAAGGCAGCCCCTGGAGAAGCAGGCAACCCTTTTGCCAGAAGCTCAGCATCATCTTTAGCTTTAGGGTCTATCCTTTTATGCAGCAGCTGGTCTAATTGCTTGGGTTCAACCCTTTCTACAGCCATCTTTTTATCAATTAAACCTTCTTTTTCCATATCTACAGCAATCTGCAATGCAGCAGCAGCCGTCCTTTTCCCTGTCCTGGTCTGAAGGATATATAGTTTTCCTTCCTGAATAGTAAATTCCAGGTCCTGCACATCTTTGTAATGCTGTTCAAGCTTATCAAAAATTTCTTTAAGCTGCTCAAATATCTTAGGCATATCGTCTTTAAGCTCTGATATCGGTTTAGGGGTCCTTATTCCTGCAACCACGTCCTCCCCTTGCGCATTAATTAGATATTCTCCATACTCTTTTTTCTCTCCGGTTGACGGATTTCTGGTAAAAGCTACCCCTGTGCCTGATTTTTCACCCATATTTCCAAAAACCATAGTCTGTACATTTACAGCAGTCCCAAGGCTATGCGGGATCTCATGAATATTCCTGTATGTAATAGCTCTCTTGTTGTTCCATGACCCGAATACCGCATCTATAGACATCTGCAGTTGCTTTCTTGGATCTTGTGGAAATTGCTTGTCTGTCTCTTCCTTTATAATTTTTTTGTAATCTTCAACCAATTCCTTCAGGTCCTCAGCATCAAGGTCTGTGTCAAATTTAACCCCTTTCTGGTCTTTTTTTGCCTGTAGGGCTTCCTCAAACTTGTCATGTTCTATCCCCATTACTACATCTCCAAACATCTGAATAAACCTTCTATAGGAATCCCAGCTAAACCTTTCATTATTGGTTTTAGCAATCAAGCCTTTTACTGTTTTGTCATTCAAACCTAAATTAAGTACTGTATCCATCATTCCGGGCATTGATATTGCAGCCCCTGATCTTACTGAAACCAACAGTGGATTTTTCTCATCTCCTAAGTTTAATCCCATTTTTTCTTCAAGCTTCTTTAAGTTCTTGTCTATCTCTTCCTGTAAGCCTTCCGGATATCTTTCACCTAATTCATAATATAGGTTGCAAATTTCTGAACTGATGGTAAATCCTGGAGGAACAGGTAAGCCAATATTGGTCATTTCAGACAAGTTTGCGCCCTTGCCTCCCAGGAGCTTTTTCATTTCTTTTTTGCCTTCACCAAAAAAATAAACATATTTTTTGTCTGCCATTTTTATATCCCTTCTTTTTATTTTTAGTAATTATAATATTTTTTTACTCTTATTTAAAACCAATTTCTAGAGAACCAGCTTTGAAAAATCAGCTATATAATAATACAGCCTGGAAGCCTTGTTTACCAGGTTAATCCTATTTCTTCTTATGTTTTCCTCTTCTGCCATAACTAACACTTCATCAAAAAAATTATCAATTACTTTTCCGAATTCCTGCAGGGACAGAAGCATTTTCCCGTATTCTTTATTTTCACCCTGGGTTTTTACCTTCTCTTCTGCAACCCTATAAGCTTCAAAAAGCCTTTGTTCGCCCTCTCCGGCAAACAGTGACGGGTCTACTTTACCCACCTCTCTGCCTTTGGTTATATTTTTACACCTTACCATAGGGTTAACAATGCTTTCAATATCCCCCTTATTTAGAAAATCCTCAACCACCTTATAGCGCAAGCTAATGTCATATACCGAAGATGCACCGGTAGCAGCTATGGCATCAAAAATATCGAGCTCCTTCTTTCTTTTTTCCAGAATATACCTGTACCTTGCCAGTACAAAATCTACCACTTTTTCTTCTATGTTTTCTCCTTTGCTCACCTTAAATTTTTTAGCATATAGGTTTAAGGAAAAACTGGCTAAGTCAGAAATATTAAGGTCAAATTTTTTATCCAGCATTGATTTTACTATCCCTGAAGCTTTCCTCCTTAGAGCAAAAGGATCTTCTGAGCCCGTGGGTATATTGCCAAGCAAAAACATTCCCGAGATAGTATCTATTTTATCTGCAATGGAAAGTAAAGCGCTTAACTTGGTAGAAGGCAGGCTGTCCCCTGCAAAATTAGGCTTGTAGTGCTCAAATACAGAATTAGCTATATCCTCCTTTATATCCTTTTCCAAGGCATACTCCCTGCCCACAATTCCCTGGAGCTCCGGAAATTCTACCACCATGTTGGTTACCAGGTCACATTTACATATTTCTGCTGCTTTTTTTAAATCCCCATCCATATAGGATTTTCTCAGTAAAGCAGCTATATTTAAGGAAATTTCGGTAATCCTTTGAACTTTATCATGCATGTTTCCTATACCGGAATAAAAAATTACTCCTTTCAGCTTCTCAAGCCAATAGGGAAAGCTATGTTTTTTGTCTTCCTCGTAGAAAAAGGCTGCATCGCTAAGCCTGGCCCACAACACCCTGCTATTGCCCTTGGCTATTTCACCGCTTATGTCCTCTACCCCATTCTGCACTATTATAAATTTAGTGGAAACATTGCCGCTTTTATCTAGAACTGCAAAATATTTTTGGTGGTACTCAATAGCCTTTATTAAAATATCTTTAGGAATGTATAAGAACTGTTCAGGAAAACTTCCCACCAGAACATTTGGAATCTCTACCAGGTTAGCCACTTCTTCCAATAAGCTTTCATTTAATACTGTTTTTAATTTGCTGCCCCATTCTTCTTGTTCAATATTTTCTATGGAGCTGGTTATTAGGTTTTTCCTTTCTTCGGGGTCAAGGATAACTTTGCCTTTCTCCCTCAATTTCTTAACATAATCTGTGGCACTGGCTATCTTGATAGAGTTTTCTGCAAGTGCCCTGTAGCCATAAGTAATCCTATCCGGGGTTAAATTTGCTACATCGAACTCAATTACCCTATCCCCCAATAAAGCCAATATCCATCTTATAGGCCTAGCAAATGTAATATCAAGGTCTCCCCATCTCATCTGTTTAGAAAAGGAAATAGAAAGCATGGTATCCTTCAAGATTCCCGGTATTACCTCAATAGTAGGCTTGCCTTCTTCTAATATGGTTTTACCCATATAAATGCCATTGCCGGTTTTAATTTCCTCCAACTCTCCAGGCTTCAACCCCAGGCTTTTGGCAAAACCTATGGCAGCCTTGGTTGGCTTTCCATCTTTGTAAGCTATTTTTTTAGGGGGACCGGTAACTACTTTTTTCTCAGACTCCTGCATTTCTGCTACTTCATCAACTATTGCTACCAGCCTCCTGGGAGTCCCAAAAGTTTTTATCTGCGAATAATTTATTCTGCTCTGCCTAAGGTTCTGGCTTACTATATTTCCTAATTCTTTAATCCCTTCTTTTATACATGAAGAAGGTAGCTCTTCTGTTCCAATTTCAAAAACTAATTCATCCATAATTATTTCTTAATTAAAGGATACCCTAATTCCTTCCTTTGCTCTATATAAGCTTTACAAAGTTTTTTTGCCAAATTCCTTACCCTGGCTATATAAGAAGTTCTCTCGGCCACACTAATTGCCTCCCTGGCATCCAGCAAGTTAAAAACATGGGAACACTTCAGCACATACTCGCAAGCCACAAATACCAGATCCCTTTCCATAGCCTTTCCGAATTCCCTTTCAAACTTTTCAAACATGTCCAGAAGCATATCTACATCAGCTAATTCAAAATTATACACGCACCACTGTTTTTCAGATTCTAGCCCCACATCACCATAAGTTATATTATCATTCCAGTTAAGGTCCCAAAAACTATTTTTATCCTGCAAATACATGGCGATTCTTTCCAACCCGTAAGTTATTTCTGCAGACACTGGCTTTAGCTGGATTCCTCCCATCTGCTGGAAATAAGTGAACTGAGTAATTTCCATACCGTCTGCCCAGACTTCCCAGCCCAGCCCAGCTGCTCCTATGGTAGGTGACTGCCAGTCATCTTCTACAAACCTTATGTCATGGAGTTTTAAGTCAATGCCCAAACTTTCAAGGGAACCCAGGTAAAGGCTTATTACATCATCAGGGGATGGCTTTAGAAGTACCTGGTACTGGTAGTAAAATTGGGTCCTAAATGGGTTCTCACCATATCTCCCATCAGCAGGTCTTCTGGAAGGTTCAACATAAGCTACATTCCAGGGCTCAGGACCTAAACATCTAAGAAAAGTATCCGGATTAAAAGTTCCTGCCCCTTTTTCTAAATCCAGGGGTTGCTTAATTATGCAGCCTTTGCTGCTCCAGTATTTCTGCAGGTTAAAAATTATATCCTGAAAATTCATAATCTACTATTGTAATAATATTGTTTCCTATAGTCAATTTAAGCTAAAAAATTATTTTTTAATTCTAGCAGGCAGCAGAAATGCTACGATGTTGTTCAAACTTCTTAAAATATAACTATGCTTTCTGACCCCTTATTACCACAAAAGAGCCTTCCCCAAAACCATCCTTTGGCTCCTGTATGTATTTGATTTCATCCAGGCGGCCAAAAACTGTCTGTTTTTCTGTGATACCGGTAAATCCAGCTTTTTTTAGGTATCCTATTGTCTCTCTGGCAGAATGAAACTTTGCCTGCCTGTAGAATACATTTTCATGCTTATGCTTTTTATAAATTTTCCCCAGCCTGCTGTCCCTGTCCACCAAAGCAACTACAAAATAGCCGCCGGCCTTTAGTATCCGGTATGCTTCACTAAATGCTTTTTTTACGTCATCCAGAAAACATATTGTAGTAACCATAAGGGCAAGATCAAAACTGCAATCCCCAAATTCCAGATTTTCCCCAACTCCTCCTACTGCTTCTATGCCTCTTTTCCGGGCTATTTTCCTCATTTTCTCAGAAGGCTCCACTCCGAACTTTATGCCCAAAGGTACAGCAAACCTTCCGCTTCCCACTCCAATCTCTATACCTTTTTCAAAGCTCGGAAGAATATCTTTTATTGCTCTTAGCTCTGACTCATAGACAAATTTATTCCTGGTAAACCAATCCTCGTATTTGTCTGGGTATTTTTCAAAAGGTTCAACCTTTGCCATCACTACCACCATGTATCATAAAACCGCTTCCTGTGGTATTTAATATATTCACCGTCTTCTAAATTTCTTACCATTTCCCGGTTAAAACTTACCGGATACTTAAAACAATAAGCCATTATAGTTTCATAAGCTTGATTTATTTCTTTTATTTTTTCTTCGCATTCGGCCTTTGGTGCGTCCTGGCATTTATCAGGATGGTATTTTAAAGAAAGTTTTCTGTATTTCTTTTTTATAGTGTTAATGCTTTCCTTTTCGCCAATTTCCAGTATTCTCCTTGCGTTCTCGATATCTTTGTATTCTACTTTTTTCTTCATGATTTTTTTTCTAATGTATTTATATTTTCCTTTATTTTCTCTATTTTTCCCCTAATATCTGTTAATTCTTTCTTCATATCTTTTTTAGCGCACTTTTCTTTTTTCTTAATTGCTGCGCTGGGGCATACATATATGCATCTGTAGCATTCATTGCATTTAGAGTAGTCAACATAGGCCTTATAATTTATAATTTTTATTGCGCCCCGGGGACACTCTTTTCTGCAAAGCCTGCATCCGGTACAAAATCTTCTTTCTATATATATCATAACTCTAAACATGTTTATTAATTTTTATCATTATATTGGACATTAGTTCATCTATCAAGGCGTGCAGCTACAGCCTCGCCCAGCCTTTTAGCCTCTTCTAATGCTTCTGTGTCTTCTTTTATGCTTCCCTTCCCGAATCCATAACCTAGAACTCCTGGCAAAATTATTAATTTTAGCCTGGCCAGAAATTCCATTATCTCTCCAGAAGCAAGGCCAATTTTTCTCCTTCCAGCTATAATATAAGAGCCAATTTTCCCTTCTAGCTTTCCCTTCCTCAAGTGCCAGCACCTTTCCATAAATATCTTAAGCCTGGAAGTAACCCCTCCCATGTATGAAGGGCTTGCTAAAATGATAACATCAGCTTTTTGAAGTTTTTTATATAATTCTTGCATCCCGTCTTCTATAACACAGATACCATCCCGGCTGCACCTGTGGCAACCCTCGCATGGCTTTAGGTTGTAATCTTTTAGAAAAATTATTTCTGTCTGGTGGCTTTCGCCAATAACTTTAAAAGTGCGCTTCAGCAAATAGGCAGTATTGCCATTTCTGTGCGGCGACCCTATAATTCCCATTACTTTCATTTTACTCTCTTCTATATTCCGATTTTTTTTAAATACTGAAAACTGCTTAAATTACAGCCCGTATGGTATATTATGTAATTTTCCAATACCCTGTATGCTTTTTTTAAGGCAAAATGATCCACTTCCATATCCCTTATATCCTCAATTTTTTTCGTGAAAAAATCATAAAGCAGTCTGAAGCTTTTAGCATTAAGCCCGGTGTCTTCTGCGCCCCTACTACAATCTTTGCAAAGCACTCCCCCCAGCTTTACTGAAAACAGGATTTTTTTTCCGTGGAAACCATAAAGGCTTGCTTCTAACTTTTTATTACATTTAGCACAAACCCCAAGGAGGGGACCAAACCCCGCCATACTTAAGAACTTGGCTATAAAAAAACACATTATCTTCTTTAAGCTTACCACATCTTCATGGCCCGAACTGTTGATTTCCCTGAAGCAGACATAAATAAGCTTAAAAAGGCTTTCAGAGGGTTCGCTTATTTCATTATGGGTTTTTAGGATTATTTTGCTTATAAGCTCACAGAAAACAAACTTAGAAAAGTCATTGGCAATATTTTTAAAATTTTCTAAAATCTCTGCCTGCCCGATTATATCCAGTGATTTTCCCACATGCAGTTCAGCATCAATAAGGTTAAAAAGCTCCAGCCTTCCTCCGAACCTGCTCTTGGTTTTCCTGGCACCCTTGCCCACAGCGCTAACCAATCCCTGTTGCCGGCAATAAAGCCTCACTATCTTGTCTGACTCCCCTAGCTTATAGCTCCTAAGCACTAAAGCTTTTGCTTTATAGGTAGGCATTACTTATCAAAATAGCTGCTATACTCTTCCATTATGCTCAACCCGCTGCTTGTTCCAAGCCTGGTAGCACCGGCATCAATTAAGGCTTGGGCATCAGCAAAGGTCCTTATGCCGCCTGAAGCTTTTACCCCTATATTTCTGGTTACAACTTCCCTTATTAGCCTGATATCATCAAGCTCAACTCCCCTTACTCCAAATCCAGTAGAAGTCTCGATAAAGTCAGCCCCGGACTCCTCAATAATGCCGCAAACCTTTTTTACCTCGCTTTTGGTTAAAACTCCAGTTTCAATAATAAATTTGATATTTATATGCTTGTTATACTCGGCCATCTGCTCCCTGCGTATAACACTCACTATCAAACCTATTTCCCTCTCAATATAATCATAGTTACCACCCTTAAGGGCACCCAGGTTTACCACTATATCCAGTTCATCAGAGCCTTTCCTCACATTATCCCTGGCTTCAAATACTTTTGACTCTATGGTATTAGCCCCCAGCGGGAAACCAACCATAGAGCATACCTTTACATCGGTATCCATCAACAGGTTTTTGGCAGTAACAATAAAAGAGGGACTAATAGTTACTGCTGCAAAATGGTGCTTCTTGGCGTCACTGCATAGCTTTTCTATATTTTTTATAGTGGTTATTGGCCTAAGCAATGTTTGATCAATTGTTTTTGCAAGCTGTTCTTTAGTTAACGTTTTAATCACCTGACCTTCTATAAATTAATTAATATCCTAATTCCTTTAATAATGCTTCATTTCTAGTCCAGTTTTTGGCTACCTTTACCCAAAGCTCGAGATATACTTTACATTCAAAAATATTTTCCAGCTCTTTCCTTGCCTCCATTCCAACTTTTTTTAGCATATTGCCTGATTTCCCTATTATTATAGCCTTTTGAGATTTTTTTTCAGTAAAAATATTGCAACTTATGTTTATAAGTTTCTTTCCTGACTTTGTGGCTCCTTCATCCATCCTGGCCGTCTTTACTCCAATGCTGTGGGGAAGCTCCTGCATTAAATTCAGGGCAAGCTTTTCCCTTACAATGTCTGCGGCCAGCTTTTCCACCGGCTGGTCTGAAATAATATCATCACCAAAATATTTAGGCCCTTCCGGTAAAAGTGCCTCAATTTCTTCCAGGCATATATTTAAATTCTGCCCTGTTTTTGCAGATATTGGTATTTTCTTTTCGAACATATCCATTCCAGTTATTTTTTCCATTTCTGATTCCAGCTGTTTTTTAGAAATCAGGTCAATTTTATTTAATAGCAATAATTTTGGTTTCCCGACCTTTTTTACGCTTTCCATAACATAATAATCGCCTTTCCCTATTCCCCCAGCCGCGTCAACCATAACTGCAAGCAAATCGGCATCCTTTATTACGTCCTGAACTACCTTATTTAATTTTTTTCCCAATAAGTCCTTAGGTTTAAAGAACCCGGGACAATCAACAAAAATAATTTGTGAACTGTTAGAATTATAAATGCAGTTTACCCTTTCTCTGGTAGTCTGACTTTTATTTGTACTTATAACAACCTTTTGCTTCAATATTTTATTAATAAAAGTTGATTTTCCTACATTTGTCCGTCCTATCAGACCAACAAAACCGGATTTAAATTTTTTTTCCATAACTAATTTTTTGCAAAAAAATATACTTATTATAAATTTTACAACATTTGTCAAACCTGTTCTAGGAAATAAAAAAGAAGGTTACAGTTTAAACTTGGATCTTACATCCTCCAGCATTGAATCCTGTATATCAAACATCTTGTCCCTGTCCTCTAAAGACTGATGGTCATAATCGTAAAGATGTAAAAAGCCATGTATAATTAAAAGAAAAATTTCTAAATCAAACCTCCACCTATCTCTCTCCTTACAATTTTCCTGTGCTACCTGGGGACAAATTATTATCTCCCCAACAATATGATGGCCGTGCTGCTTTTCAAATTGTTCAATCTTTTTTTCCTGCTCTTCCGGATTATTATACATATAAGAAAAGGAAAGGACATCGGTAGCCTTATCTACTCCCCTGTACTTACTGTTTAATCCCCTTATTTCTTCCCTGCCGGTAAAAATAATATTAGCCTGGCAGCTCTCATCCTTGTCAAATTTATCAGAAATATAGGCTGCAGCCTCTTCTACCAGCCTTAAATCTATATTTACCTCACTCTGGTTGTCAATAACTGTTACCTTCACCCTCCTATTTTCCCCCTTCCTTGTTTGATTCAGGATATTCAATCCTTGAATGGTGGATGGATATCAGGCCATCAATTAAGCTGCTCTTTACTTTATTTATTTCTTTTAAAGTTATAGCAGCTTCATCAAGCTGGCCATCTCTTATCTTATCTTCAATTATGTCATTTATCATTTGCTCTATCTTTTTAGGAGTCATGCTATCAATAGATCTAACTGCTGCTTCTGTGGAATCAGCAAGCATAAGTATGGCTGCCTCCTTATTCTGTGGTTTTAGGCTGGGATACCTGAAATGACCTTTAAGGCCATTTGTTGAACCATTGCTCGCTTTTACTGATTCCTTGCCCTTTTGTTTTTCATAAAAATAGGTAATAAGCGAATTTCCATGGTGTTGGGAAATAATGTCTATCACCCTTTTGGGAATCCTGTTTTTCCTGGCAACATCTACTCCATCTTTTATATGCTTTGCAATAATATTCCTGCTCATTGAAGGATTCAGCTTGTCATGCACATTTTCAATATCAGCCTGGTTTTCATAAAAATATTCAGGCCTTTTCATCTTGCCCAAATCATGGTAGAGCGCAGCGACCTTAACCAACAGTGAATCCGCTCCAATAGCTTTTGCTCCATTTTCAGCCAAATGCCCCACGAGAAGGCTATGGTTATAAGTGCCGGGAGCCGCTATTAGAAGCTCTTTTAGCAATGGCTGGTCGGTATGCGATAACTCAAGCAGACCCATGGCAGTAACAATATTGAAAGTAGATTCAATAAAAGGAAGGAGCCCTATAGTAAGGATTGCACAAATTATTCCGTTTAAAATTCCCAGTATGGTATATAGGGCAATTGTCTGCACTCCCCCCCCAATTAAATTTATAGAAAGAAATAGGAACCCCAGAACCAGCGAGCTGATAAATCCCGCCTTCATAACCGTGGAACGTTGTGAAATATTTGACACAAGATAAGTAGAAAAGATACCGCCAAGCAAGTAGGCTGTAGCCAAATTAAAATCAAAATCTGTAACAATTCCCAAAAAAATGCTGAACAGTATGGTCAGCATTATACCTAGCCGGGGGTTAAATATTATAGTGCAAAGCATTGCTGCCGCGATAACTGGAAAAAGGTAGTTCCATAAAGGCAAATGTATTGAAGCAAGTATGGTAAGTATCTTTATAATTCCGGTAAATATAACCAGAATTAAAGATATTAATAAAAGCTTTTTTGTATTATCATAAATATTCTTGTCATACCTAGCCACATAAAACCCGAACAAGAAAAGACATATAAAGCATATAAATAAAATATATAATATTCTCTGCCAGTTAAATTCCCTTTCCAGCAAGCCGAGCCTGTTCAGTATCAGTATGTCATCAGTATTTACTATTTCCCCTTCATAAACTATAGTTTGCCCTTCAAGTATATTAACCATGGCAGGAGGAGTATTTAGCCTAGCCCCTTCCCTTGCCTCTTCGGTAGCTGCAGGGTCAAAAACAGCAGTAGGCTGTATATTTTGTTCCAAAATAGAAGATACCATAGACTTATGGCTCACCGGTATCTCTTCATCTTCATTTACCATTTCAGCAGCTTTTTCCTTTGCTGCATCAATTTCATTGGGCTTAATAGGATCTGCCATTACTGCTCTTGCAATCTCCTGGGCTTTAGAACTTAAGCTCTTCCTTTCTTCCCCAGAAAGCCTTAAGGCTGAAGAAATTACTGATTCTGAATACCTGTTGCCAGTTAAATTATTAAAATAGTCAACCTTTTCTTCAAAAATCATTCCTTCACGGTCAGCCACTATTCCTGCCAAGTTAAAGAAATACCTAAGCTGATATAAAGTGCCTTCTTCACCGCTTAGGGCACTAGAATCATAAACATATACATCTTCAACCGCTGCCTCGTTTTTATTCCTGTTTGCTTCAGTTTGCTCTATATCCTCGAATTCCAATGACTTATTAGCCTTTATAGTCCTTGGGGCAGGCTTACCAACTTCTATATCAATATCAGGAGTATAGTTATAAGAGAGCATGGAAACAATCAGGCCCAGAGCTAGAATAAAGATGTAGAGCCTTTGGGCGCTGCGGCTTCTAAAAGACAGGTATTTTTTAGCCCAGCTTTTCCGTTTGCTGTTACTATCCTCTGTTTTTTTTAGTTCTTTACTTTTTTTATTATTGTTTATCATTGTTCTTTAGGTTTTGAATCCTCATCTTCATACCTTTTATATGCGTCAACAATCTTTTGCACCAGCTTATGCCTTATTACATCTTTGGAAGTCAGGTGCACAAAAGCTATATCCTTTATGCCTTCAAGTATATCTTTTACCAACACTAGGCCGGACTCTTTTTCCTTGGGAAGGTCTATTTGAGTAATATCACCGGTTATAACTACTTTGGAGCTGAACCCCAACCTGGTTAGAAACATCTTCATCTGCTCTGGTGAAGCATTCTGAGCTTCATCCAGTATTATAAAAGAATCATTTAGGGTCCTTCCCCGCATATAGGCCAAGGGTACAACTTCTATAATACCCATATCCATATACTGCTGGAATATTTCCACATCCAGCATTTCATAAAGGGCATCATACAGGGGCTTAAGATAGGGGCTTACCTTATCATATATATCACCGGGCAGATATCCCAGCTTTTCCCCAGCCTCAACCACTGGCTTTACCAGTATAATCCTGCCAACTTCATTCTGGCACAAGGAATTGACTGCCATGGCCAAGGCAAGATAAGTCTTACCGGTTCCTGCAGGGCCAATTCCAAACACCACCGTATTATTTTTTATGGCTTCAATATAATTTTTCTGGCCCTCAGTCCTTGGCTTTATTTTTTTTCCTCCATTAATTACAATTTGGCTGTTAAATATTTCATGCGGTTTTGCATCCGGCTTATCTTTCAGAATATTTATGGAGTCATTTAATTTTTGGCTATTTATATTTTGCCCTAGATTTATCTGCAGGACTAAGTCCTTTAAAAGCTTGACCACTTTTTCTACATAATTTTTCTTGCCAGAAACTTCTACATCATTTCCCAGCACAAAAATTTCTACATTATACTCATCTTCTATTTTTTTTATTACCTTGTCCTTGTGACCCAGCAAATCAGCAATAGAATGGTTTTCACTAAAGTCAAGGTGTATTTTTTGCTTATAAGGAGACAAAAAAATCCCTCCCATAGAATATTATTTGCTTTCTAACATTATACCATTAATAGATTAACCAGGAGGCCAGTTGAATTTCCTTTTGCCTAAGATATGAAAATGCAGGTGTTCCACACTTTGTCCGGCATCTCTGCCGGTATTGGTAACTACCCTAAAGCCCTTCTCCAGACCGTAACCTTTGGCCACTTTAGCTATAGCTTCCATCAATTCTTTTAACATATTTTTATCCAGTTTATTTATTTCCATTATAGAACTTATATGAAATTTAGGTATAGCCAGTAAATGGACAGGAGCTTTTGGATTTACATCTTTAAATACTACTACGTTTTCAGTTTCATATACAATTTTGCTCTCTATATCTTTATTGGCAATCTTACAAAAAAGGCAATCAACCATAATTCCCCCTTTATTTTTTGTCAAAGCGATGATTATACAACTTTTAACCTATTTTACAAGTTTTATAGCTTTTTTGCTAAATACTTAATTTTTATACATTTTTCCCCATAGTCCGTTTTTATACATAGAATTTATCCTAACTTTGATAATCTTGCCTTCCCCCCAGTTTCTTTCCACCGGAAAAAACACTTTTATATAATTCCCAGAAGTTCCCCATCCTGTACCTCCGTGACGGGTTTCACACACTACATCTAAAATTTTTCCAATATTAGACTGTAAAAATCTTTCCCTTAGCTTTCTACCAGCAGATATCAATTTTTTGCTCCGGGCTTTCTTTACTGCCGGGGCAACCTGGCCTTCCATGCTATATGCCTTTGTGTGCTTTCTCGGTGAGTATTGGAATACATGCAGTTTTGAAAATTCAATTTCTTCTGCTATCCCCAATGTATGCTTAAAATCAGCCTCAGTTTCCCCTGGAAAACCCACCATAATATCAGTAGTTAGCGCCATGCCTTCCTGTACTTCCCTTATTTTTTCAAGATACTGCCTGCTGCTGTAAGGCCTTCCCATAAGCTTAAGTATCCTGTCGCTTCCACTCTGCAAAGGTATATGAAGATGGGGAGCAACTCTTCTACTGCCCTTTACTATATCAACCAGCTCCCTGCTTATTTCATTAATTTCTATGGAGCTTAGCCTTATTCTTTTTATTCCGGTCTGCTTTAATATATCTTCCAGCAGGTTGGCCAGCCCATTACTTTTACCTGTTTCAGCACCATATTTTCCTATATGTATTCCTGTAAGCACTGCTTCCCCATAACCGCTTTCATCAATACTTTTAATCTTTTCAATAATTGCCCGGACAGGTATGCTCTTATACTTTCCCCTAACCAGCGGCACTATACAATAACTGCAAAACTGCTCACATCCATCCTGGATCTTTACCAAAGGCCTTGCATGGCTTTTATATATTCCTTCTGCTGGGCTGCAGCTGCCTACTTCTTCAATAATTTTTGGTATTTTTTCCTTTTCAGGGTTTGGTACCCAGTCTACGCCTTCAGCTACCAGAAAATCCTGGTTAAAAACTACAAAGCACCCCGTAACTATTACTTTGCAGCTTTTTTTGTTGGCCCTTCTTATAACCTGCCTGCTCTTTTTGTCACTTTTTTTTGTAACTGTACAGGTATTTATAATGCAAAAATCTGGATCCCCTTCAAAGCCTACCTGTTCAAAACCCCTGCCGGATAACTCTGAAGCTATCCAATCACTTTCTGCCTGGTTTACCTTGCACCCCAGTGTATATATTGAAAATTTGTTCATGTTTTCAGTAAATAGTCTATTACAGATAAAAAATATATTGCCGCAGTCTCGGACCGTAAAATATTATTACCTAAACTGACAGCTTGTGCCCCCTTCTTAATTAATAAGTCAACTTCCCCTCTCTCAAAGCCTCCTTCCGGCCCAATAATGTATCCAATGTTTCTGGCCTGTCCATGCTTTAATGCGCCGCTAAAACTGTACTTTTCTTTTTTCTGCTCATATGGTACAAAAAACAAGTCATAGTCGCCTGACTGGATATCCCCCAAACTAACCGGAGCTAATACTTTACTTGAAATGCTCCTCCTGCTCTGCTTGGATGCAGATTCTGCAATCTTATTCCATCTTTCAGCCTTTCTAAGAATTTTTTTGTCAACCACCACCCGCTTGCTCATTACAGGAATAATCTTATCTATTCCAATTTCTGTTACTTTCTGTATCAAATACTCCATAGCATTTTTTTTAATTATGCATTGGAACAGAGTTATTTTTGGCAAAAATTTTTTAATTTTCTCTCTCTTTTCAGTTTCCAGTACTACTTTACCTTGCCTGATTTCAGCAATCCTGCAAGTATACCTGTAAGAGGAGTTATCAGAAACTTCCACTATATCGCCGGTTTTGGCCCTGAGGGCATTAGCCAGATGATTATAATCCTCTCCGCGCAAAACAATAGCGCTGCCTGAAATGTCATTGGGATTTACAAAAAAAAATGGATAACTCATGGCAAAGTATAAAAAATTATTTATTTCCTAAAGGCATTCTTAAAGCCCGAAAAGAATTTTTTAGTTCCGTCGCCGACTTTCTCTTCTCTACCTTCAGCATACCTGGAAAGTAATTCTATCTCTTCCTTGCTTAAATGCGTGGGGATTTTTACCTTAATATTTACTATATGGTCACCCCTTCTATAGCCGTTAAGCTGCACCATACCTTTGGCTTTAAATATTTTCTTAGTTCCAGGCTGGGTTCCCGGTTTTACAAGCAACTCTTCTTTACCATCCAGGGTTTTAACCTCAAGCTTACAGCCAAGAGCAGCCTGGGCAAAAGAAATCTCTGCATCAGAGACCACATTATCACCATCCCTTCTCATCCCGGGATAGGGCTTAACTTTTACGTTCACATAAAGGTCTCCTTTAATTGAGCCCTTGCCTAAGGAATTGCCTTTTCCGGTAACTCTTAGCCTGTCCCCATTATGTATTCCAGCTGGAATGTCAACCCTGACTTTTTTCTTCTGCCTGTAATATCCATTTCCCCCGCACTTCTTACAGGGATCTTTTACCACCTTGCCGGTACCATTACAATTCTTGCAGGTAGAAGCAGTAACTACGCTTCCTATAAAAGTTTGCCTTTGGGTTCTAACCTGCCCTGTGCCTCGGCAAGCTGTGCATGTAACTGTCCCTTCTCCGCTCTGGCTTCTGCTACCATTACACTTATCGCATATCTCATCAGCATAAAATTTAACATCTTTTTTTACTCCAAAAGCAGCTTCCTTGAATTCTATGGATACTGAAGCCGAAACATCAGAGCCTTGCCTGCGCCTTTGCCTCCTGGTCCTGGTTGAAAAGCCGCCACCGAAACTGCTTCCGAAGAACATGTCAAAAATATCCCCAAAACCAAATTCGGAAAATACGCTGCCAAAGTCTGATTCATCAAATAAATTATTGCTAAAACCAAATCTATCATATTGCGCTCTTTTCTGATCATCGCTTAATACAGCATAAGCCTCAGATATTTCCTTAAACTTCTCCTCGGCTTCAGGATCATTGCTGTTCACATCAGGATGGTACTTATGCGCAAGTTTCCTGTATGCTTTTTTAAGCTCAGCTTTTGAACAATCCCTTGAAACACCTAGCACTTCATAATAGTCTCTTTTATTAGCCACTTAAAAACCACCTCAAGTTAATTCTTTATAAAGTTAGAAACGATATAGCATTTTACTAAATTTTTACAATTATTCAAAATTCAGGATTTTGATCCAAAATAATCGCTAAGATTTACCCTAAAGATATCCAGAATATGGATTACCTTGGGATAATCCATCCTTTTAGGGCCAAGGACCCCAATCGCTCCAGAGGATTTGTTATGTATTTTGTATTTTGAGGCTATCAAGCTTAGATCACTTATGCTGTCATCAAAAATTTCAGACCCAATCTTTATTATAAATTCCCGTTTATCAGAAGAATCCAATAGCAATTTCATGAGCAGGTATTCATTTTCGATAAACCTAAGCACCTTACGGATTTTAGTCAGGTCAATAAAATCCGGCTGGTTTAAAACCCCAGAGGCTCCATGCATGAATATCCTATTATACTGCATGCCGGCATTGGCATAATCCTTTATGAGTTCCACTACCTCTTTTACCAGAATTATTAGATAAGCATCGCTTTTGGGGATTTCAACTGACTCCATATCTATATCCACAATTGGCTTATCCTTTAGCTGCATATTAAGGATATTGGCCACTCCCTGAAGATCCATGCTAGTATAAGAACCTGCCAGGCTAAAATGCCTTCTATATACCCGGCCGCTGTCAGTAATTAAGACCATAAGGAAGTTGGTCTTCTGGAATTTTAGCAATTCAATATGCCTGAACCTGCTCTGGTTTAAAGTTGGAGCTACCACCATCGACAGGTAATTAGTAAACTGGGCCAGCATTTCAGAGCTTTTTTTCAAAATAGCCTCAATCTCCAGATCTTTTGAAAAATCAAAATTTATTGAAGGCAGATCCCCTTCTCCCCTTTTGACAACACTTTTATCCATTAGGTTATCAACATAAAACCTATAACCCTTGTCTGTAGGTATCCTCCCGGCAGAAGTATGGGGATGGGTCAGATAACCCATATCTTCAAGCTCAGACATCTCATTTCTTATGGTAGCAGAACTTATGTCAAGCCCTGAACTTTCCAGCACCATTTTAGATGACACTGGTTCAGCACCTTCAACAAAGTTAACCACTACCTCTTTTAGTATTTCTTTTTTACGTTCTGTTAGTTCCATAACAATCAAAGCCATTTGACTTTTTTTCCCAAGGTAATATAATCCTACTTGTAACATTATAAAGAAAATTCTTTGAAAATAAAATACGCTGGGGGAGCTAGGAATAGCTGAGAGGGTAGCAAAAGCTATCGACCCCTTAACCTGAACTAGGTAATACTAGCGTAGGGAAGCAAAACTTTAAACTGCTAACCTCCGCTTGGTTAGCAGTTTTTTTATGGAAAGGAAAAAAATGGAAAGGTACCAAAAAGCAGTTGTAGTTACCAATGGCAATATAGAAGACTTTAACATGATTAAAAAGCATATAGCAAGGTATGGCTTCAGCCAAAATAACCTTATAGTAAGCGCTGATGGGGGTGCAGGTAATGCTCTGAAGCTAGAGCTTGTCCCGGATCTTGTAGTAGGTGATATGGACAGTATTAGCCAAAATATACAGAAAAAAATTAAATCACTGAACAAAGATGCAGTATTTATCAGTGAATCGCCACAAAAGGATGAAACTGATACCCAGCTGGCATTGCAGGCTGCCCTGAAATACCAGGTTAAAGAAATATTAATTATAGGAGCTATTGGAAACAGGGTTGACCATAGTCTTGCAAATATTGTGCTCTTATCCTCTCCTTTCCTATCTGGCATAGATGTGAGGATTTTGACAGAAACAAACGAAATATTTGCCATAAGAGAACCTGCTGAAATTAATGGGGACATAGGCAAATTAATTTCCCTGTTTTCACTTACCCCGCATACTCATTTTAAAAAAGTTGAGGGCTTAAAATACAACCTTGAGGATGAAAAACTATATTTTAGCCCGGTGAGGGGTATCAGCAATATTTTTACCCAGAATAAAGTCTTGATAGATATTACCAGTGGACAATTATTAATTATTAAGGAAATATAAGGAGGAAGAATGAATGATAAAAGTCTAAAAAAAGATTACGGATGGAATACCTTAGACATTGTAATGGTGGCAATTATTGGAGTAATTTTTAGTATCCTATACTGGGCTTATAACCAGTTATTTGCATTCCTCTGGCCATTTGTCAGTGCCAGCCCCATAACTGTACAGGTTTTTGTAGGATTTTGGTTTATTGGGGGTATTGTAGCAGGATACATAATACAGAAACCCGGAGCAGCTTTCCTAGGGGAAGTTATAGCAGCACTGGTTTCAATGCTTCTAGGAAGCATATGGGGCGTCTGGGTAATAGTTTCTGGACTGGTACAGGGAGCTGCTACCGAAGGAGTATTTGCAGCCTACCGGTATAAGAAATTCAATTACCTATGCGTTTGCCTGGCAGGCATATTCACTGCCCTGGTAAGCTTTTTCTTTCCTGAAGCAATTACAGAAGGCTATCTGCAATACAGGGTGCCAATTATTATAGGAATGCTAGTTGTCAGGATGGCCAGCGGCGCAGTCCTTGGTGGAGTTTTAGGAAAATCAATATCGGATGCTGTAGCCAACACAGGAATATTGAGAAACTTTAAGCTGGGAAAAAATAGGTAAACTAATGGATAAGCCACTTATAAAAATAAGGGATTTTTCCTTTTCCTATGATGGCAAAACTCCGGTTTTAAGTGGCATTTCTGCTGACATTATGGCCGGCCAGAAGGTGCTGTTGCTGGGGCCGTCAGGCTGCGGCAAAAGCACCTTAACCCTGTGCTTAAACGGCATAATACCAAACTTGATAGAAGGCCATCTTAAGGGGAGCCTATCCCTTAAAGGCATGGACATTACAGCTAGTACAGTTCCTGCCCTAACCAGGCATATTGGTATTGTTTTCCAGGACCCGGAGAGCCAGTTTTCTATGCTAAAGGTCGAAGACGAGGTAGCCTTTGGCCTGGAAAACTTAAAATTTGAAAGAGAAGAAATTATTGAAAAAATAGATAGTTCCCTAAAAAAAGTTGGCCTCTTAGGACACAAAAATAGGATGCTTAACAGGCTCTCAGGTGGCCAGAAGCAAAGGGTATCCGTTGCATCTATTTTAGCCATGGACCAGGAAATACTGGTATTTGACGAGCCCACTTCAAACCTGGACCCCAAAGGCACAGAAGAAGTTGCCAGCATAATCAGGGATATGCCCCCAGAAAAAACCCTTATAATAATTGAGCATAAGCTTGACCAGTTTATGGATATTTTTGACAAGATACTCCTGCTTTCTGCAGAAGGCAGAATGATAGCTTATGGAGATACGAAAAGAATACTAAAAGACTACCTGGACCATTTTAAGGAAATGGGCATCTGGATTCCCCAGATACCCAAATTTTTCCTTAAGCTCAAAAGCAGCGGTCTAAACTTAAAAAATGTTCCCCTAAACTTATCCCAGGCAAAAAAAAGTATTAACGCAACCGGGGATAAAGATAAGGCATTAAAAATATTAGAAACCCAAGCAGAAAAAAAGCTGAATTACAGCAGCAAGCAGGGCAACCGGGAAAAAGCACTAGAGGTTAAGAACTTAAGCTTTAGGTTCAGTAAAAGTGAAGATCCAGTATTACAAAATATAAGCCTTGGCATCTCCAAGGGGGAGTTTGTGGGAATCATGGGTCCAAACGGGTCCGGGAAAACAACCTTGGCCAAGATAATAATGGGCCTCTATAAAACAAATAGCCCCGCAGAAGTAAATATATTTGATAAGAATAATAAGTTAGGCAAAACAGAGGTGCTGGACAAATGCGGCTTTATATTCCAGAATCCCGAGCACCAGTTTATTGAAGAAACTGTTTATGATGAAATTGCCTACGGCCTTAAAGTAAAAGGGAAAGATAAAGATTATATTTCTTCAAAAACCAATGAAGTGCTTAAGCTACTGGAATTGGAAAATTTTAAGGACCATAATCCTTTTAACCTGAGCCAGGGACAAAAAAGGAAGTTAAGCGTAGCTTCAATGCTGGTAATGGATTACAGTATTTTGATTTTAGATGAACCCACTTTCGGGCTTGATTACAAAATGACTGTCAAACTGATGCAGCTTTTAGAAAAAATTAACCAGGATGACAAAACTATAATAATAATTACCCATGACATGAACCTGATTTTTAAATATACCCAGCGGTCAATTATCCTAAAAGAGGGCCGGATTATTTATGACCAAAGCACTGCTAGGCTTTTGGATAAAGAAAATATACTGGATAAAGCCAGCCTCCGGTTGCCCCCTCTCCTAAAGCTTTACCAGGAGGTTAAAAATTATGCAGTTCTTTGAGTATTTTGAAAAAGATTCAATCCTTCATAGGGTAAATCCATCCCTTAAATTAATTTTAATAATGGTACTCATGTTTGCAGTAACTTTTGCCTACGATCCTTATACCCCCCTTATATTTGCAATTATAGGGATTCTTCAGCTCACAATACTTGGAAAAATTCCCTTAAAGAGTATTTTTAAAATGGTACTACCCCTCTCCTTTATACTATTTGCAATTACCGTAACCAGCATCATTGCTTTTAATACTGCCGCTGAAACCAGCCCGGTAGTGGTGCTTTCTATTGGCTCCTTTATTATAACTAAAGCAAGCATAACCTTTGGAATAACCATAGGCTTAAGGATTTTCTGCTTTTTACTTTATTCCATTCTTTTTGTTGCTACCACTGACCCTACTGACTTTATACTAAGTCTGATATTGCAGTTAAAGCTAAATCCCAAGATCGGGTTTGGCACCCTTGCAGGGTACAGGTTTGTTCCCCTGCTGAGCTCTGAATATAAGAATATCCACCAAGCCCATATAATAAGAGGGGCAAGAGAACATAAGGGCTTGGTAGCCAGGATAAAAAGGTTAAAAAAATATGCAGTGCCACTTTTTGTGGGAGCAGTCAGAAAGGCCCAGAGGGTAGCCATAGCCATGGAAAGCAAAAGTTTTGGAAGCTACAGGGACAGGACTTATTTAAGACAAATAGAGATAAAAAAGTCAGATATTATTTATGTAATATTAAATATTTTGATATTTGCGGCCATACTGGTCATACTTACTACCAGCGGCATTACTGTATGGGGATATAAAAGTATAAGATGAAAGGAAAAAATATGTTAGCTTTACAAGTAAGCCTTTACCCTATCGCACAGGAAAATATTGAAAAGGCGCTAGAGGTCTTCTGGAATTTTTTAAAGAAAGAAAACATTAATTACAAAGTTTCCCCCCTGAGCACCATAACCTGGGATGAGGATGAAAAGAAATTATATGACACCATATATAAAGCTTACAGGGAAGCAAGGAAAAGCGGTCCAGCAGTAATGGTTACAACCCTTGCTTCAGGAAATAAACAGGAAATAGGAAAGCTTCTAGATTTTATGGACTAAGGCCTTTTTTCAACCTTAAATTAGGCATTAACAAGTAAATTGCTATAGATAAAGCCGGCAACTTGTCAGGCTTTTGGCATGCAGAAGTTATATATTCCGGATAGTGGAAAGATTTTTTTATGGGATTAACTCATAAACTATTGATAAGCTGAAAAGTAACTTTGCAAATATAGGAAAGAAAACCCTGATTGAGTGGCCCATATTTAGGATAACAAAATGATTTCAATATTAAATAGCCAAATTTTTTTAACTATTAAATTTTTTATTATCAGGGGCCCTAAAAAAATAAAAAGCAATAATTCCAAAAAATACAGAAACAGAAGAAATAACTTTATATATCTCCACTATATCCCCAAATAATCCTACAATTGAGGGAACCAGAAAAGTTCCAATAGCAGCAAATGCATATAATATGCCAAGCCGGGTACCTGAATATTTACTGTATATTTTGGAGGTATATGCAACAATCAAAGGAACCAAACCCCCAACCAAAAAGCCAACTACCAGGTAGTCTACAGCCAATAGGAGATAATTATTAAAAAAAGCACTCATAAGGATTAATACAAATAGCGATGCTGACTGGAACTTTATCAGGGTTTCTTCGGAAAACTTTCTTGAAAGTATGGCCGAGGCTACCCTGCCAAGGGTTATGGCTACCCAAAACAATGATAAAGAATAATTAGAAAGCTCAGAAGAAATGTTTAAATTCTTCTGAAACAATGTTGGAATCCAATGGGAAAAGGTAAACTGGCCCCCAACTGCCAGGCAGAAAAATATGCAAAGCAGAAGGTAATCCTTATTTTTAAATATCTTTAGAATTACCCCTAATTTAATGCTACTGTCTTTTAAGGTATGATATTTAACAGGTATTAAAAGCAGCAGGATAAATATGGAAAACAAAAAAAGTACAAAATATATGGTCCTAAAATCACCTGTTTTAGCATATACATAGTTAAAAAATAATGGTTGGGCCAATGCTCCTAGGCCAAAATATATGTGGGTAATATTTAGGTAAATACCCTTCTTCCTGGAAAAAGTTTCTGAAACTGTAGCATCAGTTAGTATATTTACTGCACTTCCGAATATACCTAAAAAGAAAAACAGGATAAGCAATATTACATAGGTGTCTACAAAATTAAAAAACACTGCAACTATTGAAAACAATACCAGGGATGAGAGCTGCACCAGTTTTTTGCCAAATTTATCAGCAATAAACCCGGCTATCAATATCACTATTAGCTGGCCTATGTAATTTGCCGGAAATATGATGCTTTGCGCCCTTATATTTATATTGAACTCATTCCCTATTGGAACAAGAAGGGAACCAATTGCAGTAGAATAAAAACCAAAAAGAAATTTTCCAAAGGAAACACTAAAAAGTAGGTAATGCCTGTTCTTTATAAACCCTACTTTCTCCGATAGTCTTTCAAGCATTTTAACTTATACCTTTTTTATAGGGGCAAAACTTGCCAGAAGGTGTTTTAAGCCCACTTTATCAAAAATAGCATCAATTTCAAAATCTCCTTCCAGCTCTTTTATCTCCACAACTTTTCCTACCCCCCACAACTTATGCTCTATCCTATCTCCTTGCTTTAAGTTTATGCTTTTATCTTCGGCTTTTTTCCTGCTTCTGCCAAAGGTTTCATTTTCATCAATTAAATACTTATCCGGTATTTCTTTTAAAAACCTTGAAACAGTAGTATATTTGGTATCCCCATATATAGAACGGACAACTGCAGAAATTAGGAAAACTTTTTCCATTGCCCTGGTAATGCCTACATAGCAAAGCCTTCTTTCCTCTTCCAGCTGATCTAAACTGTCCATGCTTCTTGAATGTGGAAATATCCCTTCTTCCAGGCCGATTATAAACACAACCGGGTATTCCAGCCCCTTTGCGTTATGCAAAGTCATAAGGGATACCGCATCAGAAAATTCATCATAATTGTCAATATCAGTCAATAGGGATACTTCTTCTAAAAATGAGGTCAACTGGCTTATACCTCCAGGTTCTTCTGACTGCTGCTCAAATTCCTGTGCCACGGTAAGGAGTTCCATTAAATTTTCAATCCTGTTCATGGAATCTATAGTATTTTCTGCCTTTAGCTCAGCCATATAGCCGGTATCATTCCAGATTTTTTCCAGCACCTTGCTTAAAGTATTATCTGCTACAAAGCTCCTGAACCCGGCAACTAGGGAAATAAATTTATTTATTCTTTTCTTGGCAGCATCTGAAATATAGGGTACCTCATCACAACGGTAGAAAGCTTCACAGAAGGTAAGGCTGTTCTTTTGGGCAAACCTTTCAATAGAGGAAATGGTTCTTTTCCCTATCTTCCTTTTAGGGACATTGACTATCCTTACCAGGCTAATGACATCCTTTGGGTTGGCCAAAAGCTTCATGTAAGCAATCATGTCTTTTATCTCTTTTCGGTCATAAAACCGCAAACCCCCGTATATCTTATAGGGGATTTTTCCCTTAATAAATATTTCTTCCACAGCCCTTGATTGGGCATTTGTCCTGTAAAATATTGCAAAATCCCTGTAAGTTTTCTTTGCTTCGTCTACATAACTTTTTATTTTATTAACAATGAACCTGCTTTCATCTCTCTGGTCTGCAGCTGTATAGGTGGATATCAGCTCCCCCTTTTTATTGTTTGTCCAAAGTTTTTTTTCTTTCCTGTTTTCATTTTGCTTGATCAGGTGGTAAGCAGCATCCAGAATATTTTGGGTTGACCTGTAATTCTGTTCCAGCTTTATTATGTCAGTTTCCCCGAATTGTTTGTCAAAATCAATAATATTTTTAATTTCTGCCCCCCTCCAGCTATAAATGCTCTGGTCGTCATCGCCAACCACGCATATCCTTTTATGGTTCTGGGAAAGAAGCAGGATTATTTCATTTTGGGCCAGGTTTGTATCCTGGAACTCATCTACCAGGATATACTGGAATTTTTTTTGGTATTTTTTTCTAACCTCCTGGTAAAGTTTTAAAATATCCACCATATACATTAACAGGTCATCAAAGTCCAGGGCATTTGCTTTATACAGTTTTTCCTGGTACAAGGGATATACTCTTGCCACCTGCTTTTCATAATAATCTGTTGCCCTTTCCCTGTAGGTCTCATGATCTATTAGCCTGCTTTTTGCATCGCTAATAATTGCATTTACCACCTGGGGAGAAAATCTCTTAATGTCAATATCCAGATCTTTTAAGCACCTGGCTGTAAGCTTTTTTTGATCTTCTGCATCATATATTACAAAGTTATTAGAAAAGCCCAACCGGTTAATTTCCTGCCTCAACACTCTTGCACAGAAGGAATGAAAAGTGCTTACCCACATTGATTCTCCCACCTTTCCTACCAGCTCTATTACCCTTTTTTTCATTTCCCTTGCAGCCTTATTGGTAAAGGTAATGGCAAGAATATTAAAAGGGTCTGCTTTACCGGTTTCAATAAGATATGCAATCCTGTAGGTTAGAACTCTTGTTTTTCCGCTTCCCGCACCAGCAATAACCAAAAGCGGGCCTTCAGTATTTTTAACGGCCTGGATTTGCTGTGGGTTCAAATATTTTTCTAAATCCAATTTATAGCTTTTTACCTGACTTTCTTTCCAAAAATGTCAGCTATTTTTGTAATCTGCTTTAACATTTCTACAATCTGTTTGGGGTTTAACGCCTGCTGCCCGTCACAGAGTGCTTTTTCCGGCTGGTTATGGGTCTCAACTATTAAACCATCTGCCCCTACTGCAATAGCTGCCCTACTCATAGGTGTAACCAAGTCACTCTGCCCTACAGCATGGGAAGGGTCAACAATTATAGGAAGTCTGCTTAATTTCTTTATAACAGGCACCGCGGTCAAATCGAGGGTAAACCTTGTATTTGTCTCAAATGTTCTTATACCTCTTTCACAAAGTACTACTTCACAGTCTCCATATTGGGTTATATACTCTACTGCCAGCAGCCATTCTTTTATCCTTGACGCCCAGCCCCTTTTAAGAAGGACTGATTTCCCTTCTTTGGTTGCTATCCTGCCAACTTTTTTAAGCAATGCAAAGTTAGACATGTTCCTTGTACCAATCTGAAGCACATCTGCATAATAGGCTACTTCCTGAACAGTTGCTGCATCAGTTACTTCAGTTACTGTTTTAAGCCCGTATTTTTGGCCTACTTTTTGGAGCATTTTAAGGCCTTCATGCTCCAGTCCCTGGAAACTGTAAGGGGAAGTCCTAGGTTTAAAAGCGCCGCCTCTCAAAAAGGAAAGGCCGCAATCTTTAACTATCTTGGCAATCCCGTCCACCTGCTTCCAGCTTTCTATTGCGCAAGGCCCTGCAATTACAGTTACATATCCTTTTTTTATAAGTTCCATAACTTTTAATATAAATGGGTTTTTAATAAAAGAAATTAAAAAGATAATTATAAGGGACTTTTCAAATATTTCAACCTAAGATTTAAAGGCTTTCGTCTTTTTCAAGTATCTGGACATTTCTCAGGATGCATTCAAAAATTTGTACTATATTGTCATTATAAAGGGGCCCCTTATTGTAATCTACTATATTGTTAATGAGCTCTTCTTCCCTTTTTGCATCATATAGAGGGACATTTTCTTTTTCTTTTAGTTTCTTTATGGCCAGTACTACTTTAGCCCTTTCATTCAGGTAATCAACTAATTTCCTGTCAATATCATTAATCTTTTTCCTATACTCGCTTAGTTTCTCTTTAAAATCATCCATTTTAACCAACTCCTTTTCTATTATTCCCATTCAATGGTACTGGGCGGCTTAGAGCTTATGTCATACACCACCCTATTTACACCCTTGACTTCATTTATAATTCTATTGCTGATCCTCTCCAGGATACTGTAAGGCAGCCTTACCCAATCAGCAGTCATGGCATCCTCGCTGGTTACAGCCCTTATAACAATAGGGTAGGCATATGTCCTCTCATCCCCCATTACCCCAACGCTTCTGATGCAGGGCAGCACCGCAAAAGACTGCCATATTTTTTCATACAAGTCTTCTCTCTTGATTTCTTCTAAAACAATCATATCAGCATGCTGCAATATATCAATTTTCTCTCTGGTAACTTCTCCAATAATCCGGATGGCAAGCCCCGGCCCCGGAAAAGGTTGCCGCCATACTATTTCATCAGGGAGTCCAAGCTCAACCCCAAGTTTTCTTACTTCATCCTTAAACAACAGCCTTAAAGGCTCGATAAGCTTTAGCTTCATATCCTCAGGCAAACCCCCTACATTATGATGTGATTTAATCCTGGCCGCATCCCTGGTGCCACTTTCTATCACATCAGAATAAAGGGTCCCTTGCACAAGGTAATCTACATTCTTTATTTTACTGGCTTCTTCTTCAAAGATCCTGATGAACTCATTGCCTATAATTTTTCTTTTCTGCTCCGGGTCAGCTACCCCCGTTAGCTTAGCCAGGAACCTGTCCTTGGCATTAATTGAAATTAAGTTTACTTTAAAAATCTCTTTAAAAGTTTTTTTAACCTGTTCCGCTTCACCCTTTCTGAGCAAGCCATGGTCAACAAAAATACAATTTAATTTATCCGATACTGCCTTGTTTACCAAAATAGCAGCTACTGATGAATCAACCCCTCCGCTTAATCCGCAAACAACCTGGCCTCCTTTAACTTTATCCCTTATTTCATTTACCCTGTTTTCAATTATAGACACCATAGTCCAGTTAGGGGTACACCCGCATATATTAAAAAGAAAATTCCTTAATATATCCATGCCCGAAGGGGTGTGTATTACTTCGGGATGGAACTGAATTCCAAAAAAATTTTTCTTCAAGCTCTGTATTCCCGCAACAGGCAAATTCGGTGTTGAAGCTATGGCCTCAAAAGACGGGGCTAATTCCTTAACACTGTCCTTATGGCTCATCCAGCAAGTCTCCACTTGCTTAAGGTCTTCAAATAAAGGGGAGTCAATATCTAAATTTATTTTTGTTTTGCCGTATTCATTGCTGCCGGTAGCAGTAATGCTGCCTCCAAGCTGATGGGTTATAAGCTGCATCCCATAACAAATCCCAAGTATGGGGATCCCCAGTTGGTAGTATTTTTTGTCAACTTTTGGCCATCCCTTATTTTTAGAAATACTGTATGGTGAGCCTGAAAATATTAGGCCCTTAGGGTTTCTCTTCTTTAATTCCTTAACCGGCATATCATAAGGGATCAGTTCCGAATAAACCCTGAGTTCCCTTATCCTCCTGGCAATTAACTGGCTGTACTGGCCGCCGAAATCTACTACCAGCACACTATCTACTTTTTTGGTTATATCTTCATTCATTCCTTATTACAGTCCCATTCCCACTTTTTGCTGCCTCTGGTGCATTTTTCCTTCTGTTTTTATAGTAGGGGCGACCATCACTTCCGCCCTCTGGAAATCCTTGATATTTTCATAGCCGCAAGTAGCCATAGAAGTTCTCAGTGCGCCAAACAAATTCAAGGTACCGTCATTTTCAAAAGCCGGCCCCACTAAGATCTCTCTTAAGCTACCCGCTATCTCAGTTTTAATCCTGGTACCCCTGGGAAGCTCCTGGTGAAAAGTAGCCATACCCCAGTGATAGCCTCTTCCCGGGGCTTCTTTAGCCCTGGACAAGGGGGAGCCTATCATAACCAGATCCGCACCACAGGCAACTGCTTTGGCAATATCTCCACCAGTCCTCATGCCCCCGTCAGCAATAACAGAAACATACTTGCCAGTTTCTTCAAGGTGCCTCACCCTGGCTGCAGAAGCATCAGTAATAGCAGTAGCCTGGGGAACGCCTATGCCTAAGACTTGCCTAGTTGTACATGCTGCTCCAGGACCTACCCCTACCAGCACACCTACTGCACCAGTCCTCATAAGGTGTAGGGCACTGGCATAAGAAGCACATCCACCAACAATTACTGGAACAGGGCAGCGGGGTATAAATTTTTTCAAATCAAGGGGATTTTTTGTTTTGCTAACATGTTCAGCACTGATTACTGTACCCTGTATCACTAATATGTCCAGGCCTGCATCAATAGCAACCTTGTAATATTTTTCCACCTTCTGGGGAGTAAGGGATGCACATGCTATGACCCCGTTCTCCTTTATTTTCTTAATTCTTTCTATAATTAACTCTTCCTTTATTGGCTCACTGTAAATCTTCTGCATCTTTCTGGTGGCTTCCTTTGCCGAAAATTTTGATATTTTTTCCAGCTGTTTATCTGCATCCGGGTACCTTGTTTGTATTCCTTCAAGATTTAGGACTGCTACTCCCCCAATTTTTCCCATTTCAGCAGCCATTCTTGTATCTACCACTCCATCCATAGCAGAAGCCAAGACAGGTATCTCCAGCTTGTAATCACCGATAGAAGCGGATATATTAACACATTCAGGATCCCTGGTTCTCCTGCTTGGAACTATAGTAATTTCATCAAAACCATAAGATCTTCTACCTGTTTTTCCTTTGCCTATTTCTATTTCCATTTATGCCCCTTTTCCCTTAATTTTTTTCTCTTTTTTCCGTATTAATCTTTTTATGTTATCTCTATGTGTAAAAATGGCTAAAGCCGCCCATATTATGCTAGTTATTACTATAACCGGAGGGAAATTAAAAAAATAATAAGAGAGGGGGGTAGCAACTGCTGCTGCAAGTGAGCTTACTGAAACAATTTTGAATATTGAAAAAAATATTGCTGCTGCAATAAGGATAGTAAAAATAGGGCCAATCCGTAAATAAGTGGGCTGTATGGTAAAAGGAAAGCTGCAAACCCCGATAATAACACCAAAAGAAGTAGCAATACCCTTGCCGCCCTTAAATTTTAAATAAACCGGAAAGTCATGGCCTATAATAATGGCAACAGATGCTATAGACAATAACACTAAATCACCAGTGAAAAAAAAGTATGCCAGCATAATGGGAATAAAGCCTTTGATTATATCAGCTAATATAGTTATTATTCCCTCTCTTGCCCCCAAAGTTCTGGCTACATTTGTGCCCCCTACATTTCCGCTTCCCTCACTCCTTATATCCGAACCTTTTTTTAATCTGTAAATTACATATGCTGTGGGAAAAGCTCCAAATAAATAGCTGAATATTACAAATAAAGTTTTTAAAAAAAAGGCCATACCTATAACAAAAGTTTTTTTCTTAATAAATGTAATGAAATATTACTATAAGTTACCAATTTATTCAATTATATAAAAAAGGACCAGCCCCTAAAGGCCAGCCCTTTATTTTACCTTTTCTTACTGTTCAACTACATTCCTGGCATTCCGCCTGGCATTCCGCCTGGCATTCCGCCTGGCATTCCGCCTCTTTGGGGTCCAGCCGGTGCGTTGCTTTCTTCTTCATCAGGTTGCTCAGCTACTACAACTTCAGTAGTAAGCAGCAATGCTGCAATAGATGCTGCATTCTGAAGTGCGCTCC